>DFBD01000016.1:6340-6493 GCA_002367255.1 Rhodobacterales bacterium UBA3089
CGCCGCGTTCGTGTCTGCATCCTGTCCGACTGACCCGAGGCTACTTTCCCGTCGATCTCGACCGTCCCGCTGTCTACTTTGTCCAGCAGGCCCGCAATATGCAGCAACGTCGATTTACCTGCACCAGATGGCGCAACCAAGGCCACAACCTCG
>DFBD01000016.1:6609-6825 GCA_002367255.1 Rhodobacterales bacterium UBA3089
CGCCTCCACCGGGTCCATCTTGGCTGCGCGTCGTGCCGGAAAGATGGTAATTACGAACGAAAGGGTTAACGAAAGGGTAACAGCGCTAATCACATCGCGAAATTCAAGTTTCGCCGGAAGGCGCGACAGATACCGCACATTCGGATCCCAAACACCGCCGCCCATAATGCCATCGACAAATGCAAAAACCGGATCGATATAGATCGCGAACAGGCA
>DFBD01000128.1:0-2573 GCA_002367255.1 Rhodobacterales bacterium UBA3089
GCGTACACGGTCACGCCCAATTGCGCCGTAGTTTTGCTTGCGGGTTTCAACACCCTTTTCCGCTGCAAGACCGAACCAGACAAGGCCCTCGGCCTTTTTGCCATTGGCGCCAGGGCCAGCAACACCGGTTACTGCGATACTTATGTTCGCGTTCGATCCACTTAACGCCCCGCTCGCCATTTGGCGCGCGACAGGTTCGGAAACTGCACCAAATTCCTTAAGCATATCTTCAGACACATTAAGCATTTCGGTTTTAGAGGGGTAAGAGTACGTCACAAACCCTCGGTCAAACATGGCCGAAGACCCTACCACATCGGTTAGTGAGGCGGCAATCATTCCCCCCGTGCAGCTTTCGGCCGTGGCAATTATTATACCTTTGGCCCTGGCGGCCTTAACAACCTGCGCGGCCAGATCATAGTGTCCGATCACATCATCACCCCGTGTGCAAATCCTGCGGCTGCGATGACTACTATGGCGGCCAGTATGCCCGCCAGAACGTCGTCTAGCATCACGCCCAGCGGTGTGTGCATTCGGTCTGCCCAGCCGACTATCCACGGCTTCCGGATATCGAATAGACGGAAGAATATGAACGCTGTGACCCAACCGGGGTAGGGGAACAGCCATTGTGGCTGGTCGTTGAACCACATGCCTGCTGATAAAGGGAGAAGGGCGATCCAGATGCCGACCACCTCGTCAATCACGATGGAGGAGGGGTCGTGGTCGTCCTGACCGCGTGTCTCGATTGTTGTAGCCCACCAGCCCAGCGCGAAGGCAAGTACCGTGGCCACTGCCAGCAGTGGAAACCCGCCCAGGCCATGCAGCACCCAACCAACCGGAAGCGCTGCCAATGTGCCCCATGTGCCCGGCGCTTTTGGCAGCAGGCCTGCGCCGAAGAATGTCGTGATAATGCGTATCATATTTTCACCAATGTTGCAGTTGCTGTGGCAGCGATCCCTTCGCCACGCCCAGTAAAACCAAGCTTTTCGGATGTGGTTGCCTTGACGCTGATCCGGTCCATATCAATGCCAGTAATTTGCGCCATCCGCTCGCGCATCGCCAACGCATGTGGGCCGATCTTGGGTGTCTCGCATATGATCGTGCAGTCGATATGGGTGATCGTAAAGCCCCGCGCGGCAGCGCGTTCAACCGCTTTGGCCAAGAATATATCCGAGGCCGCACCTTTCCACTGCATATCAGCCGGTGGAAACCACTGTCCGATGTCGCCCTCGCATAGCGCACCGAAAATCGCGTCGGTAACTGTGTGCATGGCAACATCCGCATCCGAATGCCCGACGAGGCCGTGGCTGTGTGGAATGTCGATGCCGCAAAGCGTGACGTGATTGCCATCGCCAAATTTGTGAACGTCAAAACCGTTGCCTGTGCGTATGTCCATATTGTCCTTCAATGCGCGTTCAGCCCGCGCGAAATCCTCGGGGTTGGTTATCTTGAAGTTATCCTCTGCACCTTGTGTGATAGCAACATTTAATCCCGCAGCATGGGCCACGGCGACATCATCAAGCGCAGGGGTCGTCAGGTTTTCATGTGCCGCCAGAATATCCGCAAACCGGAACCCTTGCGGGGTTTGTGCGCGCCACAACCCTTCCCGAGCCTCTGGCGCATCTATCGTATTTCCGCCACGCCAAAGTGCATCGACTACGGGCAGGGCGGGGAATGCCCCTGCGTGGGTTTTAAGGGCGTTAATAACTTCTTTAATAATACTAACGGAAACTAAAGGTCGCGCCGCATCATGGATCAACACTATATCAGGCGAAAAATCCTTCAGTGCGTTCAGACCTGCCAAAACAGAATTGTGGCGTTCAGCCCCGCCTATGCATACTGGCAGTAGGCCGGAAATGTCGTTAACCGTAGCTTCATATTCATTAACATCATCTGAATGAATAACGACCTGTACGGCCCCTACATCTTCATGCGCTAACAGCGCCATAACCGAGCGCCGCAGTACAGTTTGCCCGTTCAGATCACGGTATTGCTTGGGGATGCCCCCTCCGGCGCGTTTTCCGCGTCCTGCTGCAACTATTAATCCTGCGACCTTCATCCGACCTCCGGTGTTTGTCCCTGTATAGCGTAACTACGTGGTGCTTCACAATGGAACAGGTAAAACGCTTGCTGAAAACTTACGCCTGTTGTAGGTCTGACAAAGCTGCACAAGGATTAGGCACTTTGCCCGTAACTGTAGGAAATTTAACCTTAGACCCTCCGGTATTTCTGGCCCCATTGGCTGGAATCACCGATTTACCGTTTCGTAAAGCGGTTTTGCGCTTCGGGGCGGGATTGGTTGTGTCCGAAATGGTGGCTAGCCAAGAAATGGTGCAGGCCAAACCATCGACTAGGGCACGAGCGGAGCTGGGATTTAGCAATGAACGCACCTCGGTGCAGATCGCGGGTCGCGAAGCGTATTGGATGGCCGAATGTGCAAAGCTGGTTGCCGATCAAGGTGCGCGGATTGTTGACATTAACATGGGGTGTCCGGCCAAGAAGGTGACGACGGGGTATTCGGGGTCGGCCTTGATGAAGGACCCGGATCACGCACTGACGTTGATCGAGGCGGTGGT
>DFBD01000128.1:2641-8002 GCA_002367255.1 Rhodobacterales bacterium UBA3089
GCTGGCGTGCAGATGATTACCATTCATGGCCGCACGCGGTGTCAGTTTTACAAGGGTGTGGCGGATTGGGGCGCGATTGGTGCCGTGAAATCTGCCGTTAACATTCCGGTAATCGCTAACGGTGATATCATCGATGCGCCTTCCGCCAGTCGAGCGCTGGAATTGTCCGGTGCTGACGGCGTTATGATCGGGCGCGGCGCACAAGGGCAGCCTTGGGTCTTGGCGCAGATCGCTGCCGAGCTTGCAGGGCAGGTTTATCGTGGGCCGCAGGGCCACGCTTTGGCTGATGTTATTCTTAAGCATTACGAGGATGTGATCCGGTTTTACGGGCCGGATTTGGGCGTCAGAAATGCCCGAAAACACCTGACATGGTATTTGGAGCGGTTAGAGGGCGGCATGGAATTGCGAAACTTAATAATTCGGGAACGTGACGCCAGCGTGGTTCTAAAGCGTCTAACCGAAGGTCTGAAAAACTGCGGGCCCATAATCGAGGTCGCAGCATGAGCGATAGTAATTTCGAGGCCCTCTGGGGCGCGATTCCCTATCCGGCGTTTGCCATCGACGAGAATAACAATTTCTTAACTTGTAATGCGGCGGCGGAATTCTTCAGCGGTACTTCGGTTCGCCATATGCATGGTAAGAAATTATCAACCTTTATTGGCGAAGGTAGCGTTGTTCAAAACATGGTGGAACAGGCTCGGAAAGGGACCGGGTCAGTGGTTCAGCACGAGATTGAACTTAGCTGGTCGGATAATCCGCCACGCATGAATGACTTGCACGCAACGGGAATGCCAAACGGGCAGGTGTTGCTGTTGTTACATCCGCGCAGTCTGGCTGAAAAGATGGACCGCAGCCTGACACATAGGTCTGCCGCGCGCTCTGTGGCGGGCATGGCGGCGATGCTGGCGCATGAAATTCGCAATCCGCTGGCCGGGATTAACGGTGCGGCGCAACTGCTGGCGATGAATGCTAATGAGGATGACCAGGAACTTACCACGCTGATCCAAGATGAAATCAAACGTATCGGTAGGCTGGTCGAACGAATGGAACAATTTGGCGACCTTCGGCCTGCGCAACGTGAAGCGGTTAATATCCACGATATTCTTGACCGTGCAAAAAGGGCCGCCGAGGTTGGCTTTGCGGAACACGTCAGATTTATCGAAGAATTCGACCCCTCCCTTCCCCCCGTCAGTGCGGACGCGGATCAATTGTCGCAAGTCTTTCAAAACTTGCTGAAAAATGCCGCCGAAGCAGCCCCGAAGGTCGGTGGAATAATCACCATCAAAACGGCCTTTCGTCCCGGTGTACGCCTGCAAATGCCCGGTCAAAAATCCGAGAGCCTGCCGTTGGAGGTAACCATCACCGACAACGGAACGGGTATCCCGCAAGATTTGGTTGACGATATTTTCGACCCGTTCGTCAGTTCCAAAGCCACCGGATCTGGGTTGGGGCTGTCGCTTGTCTCGAAGATTATAGCGGATCATGGCGGTGTGGTCGAATGCATCTCGGAACCCGGGAAAACGAAATTCAAGGTATTGCTGCCAATCTGGCGCGAACCTCGTAAGGAGGTCTGAAATGGACGGAACCATCATCGTCGCGGATGACGACCGCACAATCCGCACAGTTCTTAGTCAAGCGTTAACGCGGGCAGGATGCCGTGTGCGTTCAACGGGTACGGTCTCAACGCTTTGGCGTTGGGTCGAGGAAGGTGAAGGGGACGTTATAGTCACGGATGTGAATATGCCCGACGGAGATGCGCTGGACATTCTGCCAGCCATTCGCAAACGCCGCCCTGATCTGCCGATTGTGGTAATGAGCGCACAGAACACAGTTATGACCGCTATTCGCGCAACGGAATCCGGCGCGTATGACTATCTGCCAAAGCCTTTTGACCTTAAGGATTTGTTAGCGACGGTTAACAAAGCATTATCGCAGCATGCCCCCGAAGCCATTACGCCAAAGTCGAACGGCGAGGTGATGCCACTGATCGGGCGCTCGCCAGCCATGCAGGAAGTTTACCGGATTATGGCGCGTCTGATGACGACTGACCTTGGGGTGATGATCACGGGGGCCTCGGGGACGGGGAAAGAACTGGTTGCGCAGGCGTTGCACGACTTTGGCCAGCGTAAAGACGGGCCGTTTGTGGCGCTGAATATGGCGACGATTCCGGCCGATATGATCGAAGTGGAGCTGTTTGGTAGCGAGCAGCAGAACGGTTCGATTATCGGCAAGTTCGAGCAGGCGCACGGTGGCACGTTGTTTCTTGACGAAGTGGGTGATCTGCCGCTGGAGGCACAATCCCGTCTGTTGCGTGTGCTGCAAGAAGGGGAGTTTTCCCGGGCTGGCGGGCACGAGGTTTTAAGCGCAAATGTTCGCATTATTGCCGCGACCCATCAGGATTTACGCGCCTTGATTAATGAAGGTAAATTCCGTGAAGATCTGTTTTACCGCCTAAACGTCGTGCCGATCCGCCTGCCGTCCTTGCGCGAGCGTGTCGAGGATATTGCCGATCTTACCCGTCACTTCTTGCAATTGGCGGAAAGCGAAGGATTGCCCAGCAAGGCGATCTCCAAAGGCGCTATCGAAATTCTGAAAGTTCAGCCTTGGACCGGAAACGTGCGGGAACTGGAGAACCTTATTCGCCGTCTCGCCGTTCTTTGCCCGGATGATACAATCAACGCCAAGATCGTTTCGCAAGAAATCGCGGCACGCCCAAGTTCGGCTGTTTCGCCTCAAAGAACCGGGTCCGAGAGCCTTTCGAGCTCCATCGAGAACCATCTGAAGCGATACTTCGATTTGCACGGAGATGAATTGCCCCCCGCCGGGCTTTATGACCGCATTCTTAAAGAGGTGGAACTGCCTCTTATTGCGCTTTCGTTAGCAGCGACACACGGAAATCAGCTAAAAACCGCTGAATTACTGGGGATTAACAGAAATACGCTGCGAAAAAAGATAGCTGCGCTCGACATTCAGGTGACACGGGGTAAGAAAATGATGTAAACTTGTCACAGAAGTAGTGACAAACAACAGAATCTGTAACCCTCTTGCAACATAGTATGCTCAGATCCGGCTTTATGAGACTCGATAAGGTTAGTAATAACCGTGTTGTGCGCAACGCCACGACCTTGGTGCTTGTGATCCTTGGTCCGGTTCTTGTTGTTGCTACTTTTGTGTTTTTCGGGGCGTTTGATCGACCGGGTGACCCGCAAATGCTGCGGTATATCGTGCTGGCGGATTTGGTATATACGCTGGTGATCGCGGCCCTCGTTTCCAGACAGGTGGTGCAGATTATCGCGGCGCGCAGGCGGCGCTCGGCCGGGTCGAAGCTACACCTGCGTTTAACGGGCGTTTTTACCCTTACGGCCCTTATTCCCACCGTTTTGGTTGCTGTTTTTGCAGCAATTACCCTGAATTTCGGATTGGAGGGCTGGTTTTCGGAACGTGTTCGGTTAGTTGTTAACAATTCCCTAACCGCAGCGCAGGCTTATGAGGAAGAGCATCGCAAAAGCATTGAATCCGATGCGAAGTTGTTGGCGAATTATCTTGATGCGCAAAAACGACGCTTGCAGGTGATGACCGTTGGCGAACTTATCGGATACCTGAATCGTGGGCATATCCAAATGCAACGTGCCTTGTCGGAAGCCTATGTTATTGATTCATCAGGAAATTTAATTGCACGCGGCGACCGTTCGTACCTTTTCGATTACGAACAGCCAACCACCGAGCAAATCGAAGCGGCGTTAAGTGGCGAGCCGGTAATCATCGAAGATTGGGCGAACTCGGAATTCCGCGCGTTAATCGGGCTTTCAGCCTATGCGGACCGCTTGCTATACGTAACCCGCGACGTTGATGGCGAAATTTTGCTGCTGCTGGACGACACGCAAGAAACCGTATCGCTTTATAACCAGTTAGAGAGCGAACGCGGGCGATTACTGTTCGAATTTGCCCTTATTTACCTGGGATTCGCCCTAATTGTTATTTTGGCGGCCATATGGTTTGGCATGTGGTTTGCCGAACGCCTGTCACGACCGGTTGGTCGGTTGGCGGGGGCAGTAGAACGTGTGGGGGCCGGCGATCTGGATGTGCGCGTGATCGAAGAGAGCGGTGACGACGAAATCGCAATCCTTGGCCGTGTTTTCAATCGTATGGCGCAGCAGGTAAAAGGGCAGCGTGATGCGTTAATAGCTGGTAACGAAGAAACGGAGAAGAGCCGCCGGTTGTTTGACTCGGTTCTATCTGGTGTGACGGCTGGCGTGATTGGCCTTGATAGAAGTGGGCAGATCGAATTTATGAATGCAGCCGCTGAACATATGCTGGGGCTGGAAGCAGACGCTGCATTGGGGCGGGGAATTTTGATGGCAGCCCCGGAATTCACTGATTTATTTAACAAACTAACTGGCAGCACACGTCAAACTACGCAAGGCGAGGTCGAGGTCATCCGATCCGGTGTGCATGAAAACCTTTTGGTAAGGATGGCGACGCGCCGACCCTCCGAGGGTTCGGTCGAGGGGTACGTTATTGCGTTTGACGACGTCACCGACCTTGTTTCCGCGCAGCGCATGGCGGCGTGGGGTGATGTAGCGCGGCGGATTGCACACGAGATTAAAAACCCGTTAACGCCAATTCAGTTGTCCGCCGAACGTATTCGCAGAAAGTTTGGCCCCCTGGTAGGTGACGAGCAGGAAGCGTTGCAGCAGTACACGGATGTTATTATTCGTCAAACCAATGACTTGCGGCGCATAGTTGATGAGTTTTCGAAGTTTGGGCGTATGCCCGAAGCCAAGAAGGTGCCAGCGAATATACTGGAAATTCTGCGTAGTGTTGTACTGCTGCAAAACGAGGCTGATCCGGACATTTCGGTAACATTGGAGGCTCCGGAAAACGTTCCGGACATTCTGCTGGANNGAGACCTTGGTCTCGCAAGCTTTCACTAACCTTGTGAAAAATGCCCGCGAATCCGTGACGGCCAAGCTGGCGGCAGAGGATGGGTTTTCGGGGCAGGTTAGGGTTGTTGTGACGTCAGAAGATGGCACCGTAACAATACGGATACAGGACAATGGCGTCGGTTTCCCGCCACAACGTGCGCGTCTGTTTGAGCCTTACGTGACGAACCGGGACTCCGGTACGGGGCTTGGATTGTCTATCGTCAAAAAGATTGTCGAAGAACACGACGGGCGGCTGGAGTTGCTGGATGCGCCTGCTTTTGAAAGCAACAAACACCATGGCGCCGAAGTGAAAATGACGCTGCCAACTATCAATGCTGAAGGCCAAAGGAATGGATCATGAGTGATATACTTGTAGTCGATGATGAAAAAGACATCCGAGAACTTGTCGCCGATATTTTGAAGGACGAGGGGCACA
>DFBD01000128.1:8088-13703 GCA_002367255.1 Rhodobacterales bacterium UBA3089
ATCATCTCGGGTCATGGGAACGTGGAAATTGCGGTCGCGGCGATCAAGCAGGGTGCGTATGATTTCATCGAAAAGCCGTTTAACATCGATCAGCTGATGGTGGTTGTCTCACGCGCATTAGAGACCTCGCGGTTGCGATCCGAAAATTCGACACTTCGGGGCTGGAATGCCAGGTCCGTTGATATGATTGGCCAAAGCGCGACGTTTAAATCGTTGAAAGCAAAGTTGGAAAAAGTGGCACAGGCGAATTCCAGGGTCATGCTGACGGGGCCGGCCGGGGTCGGTAAGGAGATCGCAGCGCGTTTCATCCATTGTAGTGGCACACGTGCAAATGCACCGTTTATCACGGTAAATTCCGCATCTATCGAGCCTGATATGATGGAGGAAGTTCTGTTTGGGCGGGAATCAGCGGAACGTGGGCATGAACTCGGGTTGTTCGAACGTGCGCACGGTGGCATCCTGTTTTTCGACGAAGTTGCCGATATGCCCTATGTTACGCAGTCCAAAATCCTGCGGGTTTTGGTGGAACAGAACTTCAAACGGGTTGGCGGGCAGGATGTTGTGCGGGTCGATGTACGGGTGATTTCTGCTACTAATCGCGATTTGTTGGGGGAGATCAAGAACGGCAAATTCCGCGAAGAACTGTATCACCGCATCAATGTTGTTCCGATTGAAGTGCCGGAACTGGAGGCGCGCCGCGCTGACATTCCTGAACTTTGCACACATTTCATTAAGGATTTGAACGCCTCGCAGGGGCTGCCGGTTCGCGAAATGTCGGACGAAGCTATAGCGCGGCTGGAAGTGATGGCGTGGCCCGGGAATATCCGGCAATTGCGAAATACGATTGAGCGGGTGCTTATTCTTGGGCCCGACAGTGGTGCTATTAAGGTGTCGGAATTACCAGGTGGCGCAGAGGAAAGCAGTGGCGAGCAACTTTCGCTCGGTGCCAGTTTTGCCGGGTATTCTTTGCGCGATGCCCGCGAGATGTTCGAGCGGGAGTATCTGATCTCGCAAATCGACCGGTTTGGCGGGAATATCTCGAAAACAGCACAGTTCGTTGGGATGGAGCGTTCCGCTTTGCACCGGAAACTGAAGTCATTGAATGTTTCGACAGGGCAGAAGATGAAAACGCCAACGGTTGATAGCAGTACATAAGCAGGGATCATGATTGACCACGCCTCGGTAAACATCGCATAATGCCCCCGAACAATCGGAGCGGGAAGCTTAGATGAAGATCATCATATGCGGTGCGGGCCAGGTCGGCTGGCAATTGGCACGCCATCTTTCAACGGAAAACAACAGCGTTACTGTGATCGATAATAACGGGTCACTGGTGCGACGTATTACTGATACGCTGGACGTGAACGGTATTGCGGGGTTCGCCTCGCATCCTGACGTGTTGGAACGGGCAGGGGCACGGGATGCGGATATGATTATCGCCGCGACCTTCTCGGACGAAGTGAATATGGTCATTTGTCAGGTGGCGCACTCGGTTTTTGATATTCCACGCAAGGTCGCACGATTACGTTCGCAGTCGTATTTGAATACGGAGTATTCGGATTTGTACCGACGCGAGCATCTGCCGATTGACGTGATTATTTCGCCTGAACGCGAGGTGGCCGAGGCCGCGCTGCGCCGTCTGGCAGCGCCCGCCGCGTTTGATACGGAAAGTTTTGCCGATGATCGTGTGCAGCTGATCGGGTTAACGCTGGACGAAGATTGCGCCGTGATTAATACGCCGCTTCGCCAACTATCCGAGCTATTCTCCACCCTACGCGCGGTTGTCGTTGGTGTCCGTCGTGATGGAAAACTGTTTGTGCCACACCCGAATGACCAGCTTTTTGCGGGCGACCAGACCTATTTGGTGGCGGCAACCGAAGATGTCCCGCGCACATACGAGATTTTTGGCAAGAAAAACCCTAATACCGACCGTGCAATTATTGTCGGTGGCGGTAACGTGGGTTTGTACGTTTCGACCAAGCTGGAAAACGGCGCGCGGCGGGTTCATAGCAAAGTGATCGAGAAGAACCGCGCGAATGCTGAAAGGGCGGCGGATTCGCTGAACCGCACTGTTGTGTTGCACGGTGACGGGTTGGATATAGACCTGCTGGAAGAGGCCAATATCGCCAAGGCCGACGCATTGCTGGCGGTGACGGATGACGATAAAACCAACCTGTTGTCATGCGCGCGCGCCAAGGCGTTGGGGTGTCCGTTGACGATTGCGCTAATCAATGAGCCAAGCCTGACGACACTAATGGCACCGCTTGGGATTGACGCGTTTATTAACCCGCGTGCAACGACGGTTTCTTCGATATTGCGCCATATCCGCCACGGCAGCGTGCGCAAGGTCTATTCCGTTGGCGATGCCGAGGCAGAAGTGATCGAGGCGCAGGTGATGGGCACGTCGCCCCTGTCAGGCGAGCTGATCCGCGACATCGACTGGCCGGAGGGCGCAATGGTTGGTGCGGTTATCAAGCGTAACGAAATTCTGCTGCCAAGGGGCGACACAAGGATCGAGGAGGGGGACGCACTTATCGTCTTCGCGCTAAGTTCCGACATATCCGTGATCGAAAAACTGTTTCAGGTTAACATAGAGTTTTTCTGATGATCGCGCATCTTCGAAAGTACCCTCTGTTCGTGTTGATAATGATAATCGGCGCGTTAAGTATGATTGCTCCGGCAGTGCATGCTGCCAAGCTGGGTGAATTGCGCGTAATGCAGGTATTCTTCAGTTATTCGCTGTTTATCCTGATTATATCCGTTATTTTAGGGCTGGCATTGATGAATCGAACGCCCCGTATTTCGGGGCGCTCTCACCTGATAACGATCCTGCTGGTTTACACATTATTGCCAGCTTTCCTGGCCATGCCCTTCACGGCGCTCATTCCCTCAATCGGCCCTATGCAAGGGTATTTTGAGATGCTGTCGAGCCTGACAACAACGGGTGCGACGCTAATTAACGACCCGTTAAGTATTGCCGAACCCTTACACCTGTGGCGCGCACTTGTGGCGTGGATGGGCGGTTTTTTCGTGTTGGTTATTGCCCTGAGTGTGATGGAGCCGATGAACCTTGGGGGGTTTGAAATCCGCTCGACGGTGCTTGGTTCAGACGACGGTATGGGCTCTTACGGGGCGACAGACCCAGCGGAGCGCATTGAGAAATACGTCATCAAAATCGGGCCGGTTTATGTGGCGGTAACCTTTGCATTGATGGTGCTGTTGTTTTTGCTGGGGGACCGCGCCTATGTGGCATCAATCCATGCAATGTCGATCATTTCTACCAGCGGAATTTCCCCGATTGGCGGTGTATTCAATTCGCAAAGCGGCCGATTGGGCGAAATGTTCATGGTGGTTTTCCTGCTGCTTGCTGTCACCAACCGTGGTTTTCAAAGTATAGGGACGACCAACTGGCGCTGGATCACCAGAGATGTCGAAGTGCGCTTGATGCTGATCGCAATCATCGGCGTACCCGCGATACTTTTCATGCGACATTGGATTGCTTCCTTCGAGGTGTCTACGCAGCAAGATGTTACCGCCGCTTTTGCTGCCTTCTGGGGTAGCGTTTTCACCGTAATGTCCTTCCTGACAACAACCGGTTTTGAAAGTGCCGATTGGCAAGCGGCGCAAAACTGGTCGGGGTTAAGCACACCGGGGGTGATCTTACTTGCCCTTGCCGTTATGGGTGGTGGCGTTGCGACCACTGCGGGGGGCGTGAAATTGTTGCGGATTTATGCGCTGTACAAACACGGCCTTCGAGAAATGGAACGCCTGGTTCACCCCTCCAGTGTTGGAGGCGCGGGGATGGCGGCACGGCGGTTCCGGCGTGAAGGGGCCTTTATGGCATGGATATTTTTTATGCTATTTCTGGTTGGGATTGCCACCTTAATGCTGGCCCTGTCCTTTACGGGGGTAAGCTTTAACGATGCGATTGCGCTGTCGATCGCTGCTGTAACAAATACGGGGCCCGTGGCAGGGAAGCTCGATACAGGGCTTCGGTATACGGATATCGGTACTTACGGGCAGGTGATTTTATGCGTTGGAATGGTTTTCGGTCGGGTGGAGGTCTTGGCCCTGATCGCGCTTTTCAACCCGAATTACTGGCGACGTTAGGTGGTTTTTTGCGTGATTGCTGACAAAAGTATGGCTTAGGGGTGGCAATATCGCCAGCTTGCCCCCATTATATCAGATAATAACAACAAGAACCCGCATTAAAGCTGGGTTCCATAAAACTGAAGGCTGAGAATAATGGCTGCCGATAAACAAAACCTGCAAGATGCATTCCTGAACAATGTTCGGAAGGCAAAAAACCCCGTAACAGTATTTCTCGTGAATGGTGTTAAATTACAAGGTGTTATCACCTGGTTTGACAACTTTTGCGTATTGTTGCGCCGTGATGGTTCCTCGCAACTTGTGTATAAACACGCGATTTCGACCATCATGCCTTCGCAACCTGTAAATCTATATGATGGTGATGATGCGGAATAACGCCTGATGCGTTGCGCAGTTATCCACCCTGATTTAGCCGGACCGATCAAGCGGCGTGCGCCGACGCTTGCCTTGGAAGAAGCTGTAAATCTGGCCGAAGCGCTGGATGTCGAAGTTGTGACATCGCTTGTGACCAAGGTTCCAAAGCCTAGGGCAGGGATGCTGTTTGGCAAAGGTAAGGTTGAAGAGATAAAGGCGCTTTTGGCGGCCGATGATGTCGGGCTGGTCATCATTGACGGCAAGGTTACCCCCATCCAACAGCGGAACCTAGAGAAGGAATGGGACGTTAAAATCCTTGACCGGACCGGTTTGATTTTGGAGATTTTCTCGGCCCGAGCGGCGACACGCGAGGGGGTTTTGCAAGTCGATCTTGCACATTTGACCTATCAAAAATCCCGTCTTGTCCGTAGTTGGACCCACTTGGAACGCCAACGCGGTGGCCTTGGTTTTATCGGTGGCCCAGGTGAGACGCAGATCGAATCCGACCGTCGTGCGCTGGATGACCATATCCACCGAATCAAAACGCAGCTTAATAAAGTGGTGAAAACCCGTGCACTGCATAGGGCGGCCCGTAAGAAAGTACCTTACCCGATTGTGGCGCTTGTTGGGTATACAAATGCAGGTAAATCCACTATTTTCAACAAGATAACCGGTGCGGACGTGATGGCAAAGGATATGCTTTTTGCTACGTTGGACCCGACCATGCGTGGAATAGAGCTGCCATCTGGACGTAAGGTTATCCTTTCTGACACCGTTGGATTTATCTCGGATTTACCGACTCAACTGGTCGCCGCGTTTCGCGCGACGTTGGAGGAGGTGTTGGACGCAGATCTGGTGTTGCACGTCCGCGACATCTCGCATCCTGAAACGATGGAGCAAGCACGTGACGTCGTCGAAATCCTTACCGAGATCGGAATTTCGGACAAAGCCCAAGAGGGCATGCTGGAGGTTTGGAACAAGATCGACAACCTGCCACAAGCCGAGGCGGAGGCGTTCAGAACCGCAGCAGAGCGTGACAGCAAGCACTGCATAACGTCGGCTATCACTGGCGAGGGTTTGGATGCGCTTTACGAGGCGGTCGAGAACGCATTGGCCGAGCCTGTGTTTCCCGAAACTTTAAAACTTGATTA
>DFBD01000128.1:13811-18884 GCA_002367255.1 Rhodobacterales bacterium UBA3089
ATATTATGTTAAATAAACTGGTGATTGCTTGTTATATACTTGATTAAGACCTATAGTCTAAAGCTATGAATACAATCACATATCCCCATGGCAAACCGATTTTGATTTGCGGGCCTACGGCCTCGGGAAAGTCTGCGTTGGGTATCGAGATTGCACGAAAGTCCGGCGCATGCATCCTTAACGCCGATGCTTTGCAGGTGTACGACACTTGGCGTATTTTAACCGCGCGACCCAGCGAAGTTGATGAGGAAACCGTGCCGCATCACCTTTACGGACATATACCGTTGCGGCGAACGTATTCGGTTGGCGCATGGTTGCGGGATGTTAAGAAAATTTTGGAGACCGTTGATCGCCAAGTGATTATCCTTGGTGGAACTGGGCTGTATTTTTCTGCTTTAACCTCGGGGTTGGCCGAAATTCCTGAAACGCCAAGCCATATCAGAGCCAGAGGTAACGAGATTAGAAATGCATCCCATGGCGCTGAATTCATAGAATATTTGTCTAAATACGACTCTGATACTTTGGCTAAAACAGATCGGGATAATCCAATGCGTTTGCAACGCGCCTGGGAGGTTATGGAGGCAACCGGCCGTGGTTTGGCCTCGTGGCAACAAGATACGCCACCGCCTCTCGTTCCGCTTGAATCGGCCAACGCTGTTGTGCTGAACTCCAGCCCGGATTGGTTGAATGCGCGGATCGCGCGACGGTTTGACAGAATGGTTGCAGATGGTGCGCTGGACGAGTGCAAAGCCGTGATGCAAAGCGGATGGGAACCAACCCTACCCTCTTCTCGTGCGCTTGGTGCGCGTGAACTGGTTGCGTATCTGCGCGAGGAATGTACGCTGGACGAGGCGAAAGAAAGCGCGACGATTGCGACACGGCAGTTTGCTAAACGGCAACGCTCGTGGTTTCGCAACAAAATGCAGGACTGGCAACAGGTCCCACTGGATGATCAGACCGACATAGCGGTTCTTGCAGGCCTAATTTTGCAACGTGGCGATCTTTCCTGAACACCACCGCTTGTATGTATTGATTCTGTAACGCGCAGATAGTGTGTCTGTTGTCCAACGCTCTCGATTTTTTGGAAAAAGTATTGAAAAAATCCATGAATTCGGTAAGTTACAATAAAAAAACGAACATCTGAGGCAGACAATTGAATACATCATCCTATGACCTGTACCGCGAATTGCGGTCCACAGGGCAGCCGGTGGAGGCTGTGCACTGTGAAAGTATTTCCGCCCGTGGACTAAAGCAACCATGGCGGTTGGACGAACACCGCCATTATGATTTGCACCAGTTTTTCTGGATTACACGTGGCGGTGGCCGTGTTGTCATTGACGGTGTAACGCATGGTTTCGGGGCAAATACCGCGCTGTTTATCCCTAACCTGACCGTTCACGGTTTTGAATTTACGCTCGGCACTGTCGGTTGGGTGGTTTCCATGGTCAAAGATCTGCCAATCGCGATGCCTGAAGAGCCTATGATGTGTGTGCTGCCAAGCCCTCGGGATCAGGCGTATTTAACGGGTGATTTCAATAACCTGAACACAGAGTATGTTGCAGATACACCGGATCGTCAGGAAACGTTGCTGCACCATGCAGGCCTGCTTTCTATCCGGTATCGTCGTATGAAATCTGGCAGTCTGCGTAAAGGTTTTTCCAATGACAGCGCGCGTCGCCGTCTTATGCGCAAGTTTATTGCGCGGCTTGAAGATCGTTATGGCTCGCCTGATACCGTTAAGGATTACGCTGGTGCATTAGAGGTGACAACGACCCACCTTACCCGCGTTTGCCGCGAAACCACCGGGAAACCGGCAACGAAACTTATTCAGGATCGTACAATGCTGGAGGCACGGCGTAATTTGGCCAATACGAAGCTGAAGGTCCGCGAAATCTCCGATGATTTGGGGTTCCAGACACCGGCATATTTTACGCGCGTTTTTACGGCCAGCACCGGTAAGTCACCACGAACATTCCGCAAAGACGCGCAATCGCAGGCCGTTATAAACCCGAATACCCGCTCCACCATCTAAGGTGAGACAATAGGTATCCCGCTTCGCAGTTGATATTTCAGGCGCGCTTTGTTAGGCCGCGCCTATCATTCCTCTGTCGAAAAGAGCATGCCCATGATCCCTCGCTATTCCCGCCCTGAAATGGTCGCCATTTGGTCGCCTGAAAACAAATTCCGCATCTGGTACGAGATTGAGGCGCACGCCTGTGACGCGCAAGCCGCCCTTGGTGTGATCCCGAAAGAAAGTGCTGCGGCGGTTTGGAAAGCCAAGGACGCGAAGTTCGACGTAGCGCGGATTGACGAAATCGAAGCTGTCACCAAGCACGACGTTATAGCCTTCCTTACGCATCTAGCCGAGATCATCGGTAATGATGAAGCTCGTTTTGTACATCAGGGCATGACTTCATCCGATGTTCTGGATACGTGTTTCAACGTTCAGCTTGTCGAAGCGGCTGATATCTTGCTTGCTGATGTAGATAAACTCCTGGCAGCCCTTAAGCGGCGAGCATATGAGCATAAAGACACTATCCGCATCGGCCGAAGCCATGGAATCCACGCCGAACCTACGACGATGGGTCTGACTTTCGCCCGTTTCTATGCTGAAATGGACCGGAACAAAGCCCGCTTACAGGTTGCCCGCGATGAAATCGCAACGGGTGCTATTTCGGGTGCTGTTGGTACCTTCGCCAATATCGACCCATCGGTTGAGGAACATGTTTGCGAGCAACTTGGCCTGAAACCCGAGCCTATCAGTACACAGGTTATTCCACGCGATCGCCATGCTGCATTCTTTGCCGCACTTGGAGTTGTCGCCGCCTCGATCGAGAATGTTGCAACGGAAGTGCGTCACATGCAGCGTACAGAGGTGCTTGAGGCAGAAGAATACTTTGCGCCTGGCCAAAAAGGTTCATCGGCGATGCCACACAAACGCAACCCGGTTTTGACGGAAAACCTGACAGGCCTGTCTCGCGTAGTGCGTATGGTCGTGGTTCCGGCTATGGAAAATGTGGCCCTTTGGCATGAACGCGATATCTCGCACAGTTCAGTTGAACGTAACATTGGGCCGGATTCGACAATTACACTGGATTTCGCCCTGCACCGCCTGACTATGGTGATCGACAAGTTGTTGGTTTACCCTGACAACATGCTGAAAAACATGAATAAGTTCCGTGGTTTGGTGCATTCGCAACGCGTACTTCTGGCTTTGACCCAAAAAGGCCTTAGCCGCGAGGACAGCTATCGCCTTGTTCAACGTAACGCGATGCGGGTTTGGGAAGAGGACGCGGATTTCATGACCGAGTTGAAAGCCGACCCTGAGGTTACAGCCGCCCTAACGGACGCCGAGATAGACGACAAGTTCGACCTCGGGTATCACACGAAGCACGTCGATACGATCTTCAAGCGTGTGTTCGGGGAATAAGCGACAATCCGAATAGAAGTCGCTTGGCCGGCTTCTATTCGTTACCAAACAAAGCTTTAGCGATGAAATAGGCAGTCGGAACAGCAAGCGTTGCGCCAATGGCTGCTGCAATCAGGATGTAGTTCAGGGTGTCATACCCGGATGCGAGCGCTGCAATAACCATAATTCCAGCAAGTGTGGTTCCGGCTATTGCATATATTATCGAAGCTAATCTGAACATTATGTTCTCCTATTCACAGTTTAGGATTGTATATAAGGCCGTTCACCATCAGGGCTTTGATCTATCTCAAATTGACCAAAAAAACCGGCACCATTACAGTGCCGGGCATTCTTTTAGTTGCTACTTTAGACGCCAGCTTCGATTTGCTCGACAGCTGTTTGTGTCAGTTCAAGCAGTTTAGAACGAACTTCGTCATCGCTCATTTCGCCGTTAAAATCTGCAACCACCTTACGAACAACATCTTCGTGGCCAGCTTCTTCGAAATCGGATTTGATAACCTCCAGCGCATAAGTCGCTGCATCATCATCGGATTTACCAAGCAACCCGGCAGCCCACAGGCCCAGCAATTTATTGGCCCGTGCCGCAATTTTGAATTTCATTTCTTCGTCGTGCGCATACTTGTTTTCATATGCAGCTTCGCGATCGTTAAAAGTGCTCATCTTATGTCTCCGTTGGAAGATTGTCCTTCACCCTTAAATAACCATTACAGGGGGGGGTATACAAGGCCGCAGGTGCGAATCCTTGCTCCTTGTGACACTACGGCCTATAGAGCAGGTAAATCCTGTGGGGCAGAACATGCGCCCTACCCTGATGCGCTAAACGGAGGCACCCATGGCCCGTCGCAGAATGATTTACGAAGGCAAGGCCAAAATCCTTTATGAGGGGCCGGAACCGGGCACGATTGTCCAGTATTTCAAAGATGACGCAACCGCTTTTAACGCGGAAAAAAAGGCCGTGATCGAGGGTAAAGGTGTTCTTAACAACATGTTATCCGAACACTTTATGGTTGGGCTTGGTGGTATCGGCATCCCAACGCACTTCATCAAACGCCTAAACATGCGCGAACAGCTAATCAAAGCGGTCGAGGTGATTCCGCTGGAAGTGGTCGTACGGAATGTCGCGGCAGGTTCAATGTCCAAGCGTTTAGGTATTGAAGAGGGTACTCCCCTCTCCCGGCCAATCGTCGAATTTTACTATAAAGACGATTCGCTGAATGACCCGCTGGTGACCGAAGACCAGATCGTAGCGCTCCAGTGGGCTGGCCCGCAGGATCTTGATGAAATGGTCGCCATGGCGCTGCGCGTTAACGATTTTATGTCCGGCCTGATGTTCGGGGTTGGTATCAAACTGGTCGACTTCAAAATCGAGATTGGCCGTCTGTTTGATGGTGACTTCCAGCGTTTAATCCTTGCCGATGAAATCAGCCCGGACAGTTGCCGTTTGTGGGATATCGAGACCGGTAATAAACTGGACAAAGACATATTCCGCCACGATCTGGGCGATCTGGCCGACGCCTACACCGAAGTTGCCACCCGTCTGGGTGTTATGCCCAAGAAATCCGGCGGCCCGTCTGGCCCCACATTGGTTAAATAAGGAGCACTCCCATGAAAGCGCGTGTTTACGTAACCCTTAAGAACGGCGT
>DFBD01000001.1 GCA_002367255.1 Rhodobacterales bacterium UBA3089
ACGCACTGAACGAGATCGGCTTCGACCTTGGTGGTGCTGGTCCAGCACTTCGTACCGCGATGTCCTGCGTTGGCCATGCCCGTTGCGAGCAGTCCTGTTTCGACGGTGTTAAAG
Source organism: Rhodobacterales bacterium UBA3089 (assembly GCA_002367255.1). Classification (GTDB taxonomy): domain Bacteria; phylum Pseudomonadota; class Alphaproteobacteria; order Rhodobacterales; family Rhodobacteraceae; genus NORP23. Next base: position 115 of record DFBD01000001.1, read on the forward strand.
CGCACCGCGGTATCATCAACCGTCTTCTCGACGAAATGCACCGCCCCGCGATGCCGTATAAGTTCAAATTCAAATTCTCCGGTTGTGGTAATGACTGCGTGAACGCAATCCACCGTGCTGACTTTGCCGTAATCGGTACATGGCGCGATGACATCAAGATCAAGCAAGACATGGTTAAAGAGCATATTGCGGAAAAAGGGCGTAAGTACACAATCGATACGGTTGTTTCCATGTGTCCAACGCGTGCCATCTCTTTGCATGATGATGATACGCTGGAAATCGACAACAAATCCTGCGTACGCTGCATGCACTGTATCAACGTTATGACCAAGGCGCTTAGCCCGGGTGATGATCGCGGCGCATCGATCATGATCGGTGGTAAGCGTTCGCTTAAAGTTGGCGACCTGATGGGAACGATGATTGTTCCGTTCATGAAGCTGGAAACAGACGAAGATTTCGAGAAACTTGAAGACTTCGCTGAAGAAGTTATGGAGTTCTTCGCTGATAACGCACTAGAGCACGAGCGTATCGGTGAATGTATCGACCGTATCGGCGTTCCGGCCTTCCTTGAAGAGATGGACATCGACGCCAATCCGAACATGGTTAACCACCCGCGTACGTCCAGCTACGTTCGTATGGATGATTTTGATGAACAAGCCGCCGAGTACTTCGAAAAGAAAGCTCTTGAAGCTGGCATGAGTGTGGCTGCCGACGATTAAGTCGGCAATCCGCCCCAATCTAATTTTATTTTCCTGCAAGATGGCAGGAATGGAGGAATAAAAATGAACGATATGAGCGAAAAGCCACGCATGCCAGATGAGGTTGGAGTACCGGACCCGTTCCAGTATATGCACCCAACCAGCATCGAGAACTATGGCAACTGGGATTGGCATGAACGCAAACGCCCAGGCGTTTTGCATCACGTGTCCAAATCCGGTGACGATCTTTTCACCGTTCGCGCTGGTACACAGCGCCAGATGGATGTGTATACGATCCGCAAGCTATGTGACATCGGCGATGAATTCGCGGACGGCCATGTACGTTTCACCACCCGTTCGAATATCGAATACATGGTGTCCGACGAGGCTAAAGTTCAGCCGCTAATCGATGCGTTGACCGAAGCCGGTTTCCCGGTTGGTGGCACAGGTGGTTCCGTTTCCATGATTTCGCACACGCAGGGCTGGTTGCACTGCGATATTCCGGGCACTGATGCATCCGGTGTTGTGAAAGGCCTGATGGACGATCTTTACAAAGATTTCACAACCGAGCTGATGCCAAACCGTGTTCGTATCACGACGTCTTGCTGTCAGATCAACTGTGGTGGTCAGGGCGATATTGCCGTTAACGTGCAGTACACCAAGCCACCAAAAATCAACCACGATCTGGTTGGTAACGTATGTGAGCGTCCCGCAGTTGTTGCGCGTTGCCCGGTTGCGGCTATCCGCCCTGCCATGGTTAACGGCAAGCCCTCACTGGAAATCGACGAGAAGAAATGTGTATGTTGTGGTGCTTGTTACCCTCCATGCCCACCTATGCAGATCAACTCCGCAGAAAGCACGAAAATTGCTATCTGGGTTGGTGGTAAGCACTCAAACGCGCGTTCCAAGCCAACCTTCCACAAACTTGCTGTGGCCAACCTTCCAAACAACCCGCCACATTGGCCGGAAGTTCGCGAAGTGGTTCGCAAGATTCTGGACGCTTACAAAGCCGATGCCAAGCATTGGGAGCGCGTAGGTGAATGGATCGAACGTATCGGTTGGGCTCGTTTCTTCGAAATGACTGACCTCGCGTTTACTAAACACCACATCGATACATGGACCGGTTCTCGTAAAACGATGAACGCTTCGGCCCACGTACACTTCTAAGGAGTGAATTGACGTGAAATTCGGAATCGTAGTTTCAGAAGGGCCGTATACGCACGAAGCGTCGGATTCGGCCTATAACTTCGTAAAAGCCGCATTGGCCAAAGGCCATGAGGTTTCGCGGGTGTTCTTCTATCATGACGGGGTTAACGTAGGTACACGCCTATCGATCCCGCCACAGGATGATCGCCAGATTCAGGAACAGTGGACCGCACTGGCCAAAGAGCATGATCTGGATCTCGTGATCTGCATCGCCGCTGCGCAGCGCCGTGGTCTGTTGGACAAAAACGAAGCTGATCGTCAAGGCAAAGACGCCAACAACATCGCTGAGGGGTTCCGGATTTCCGGCCTCGGCCAGTTGATCGAGATGGGCATTCAGGCCGATCGCACGGTCACATTTGGCGATTGAGGGGGAATTGAAATGAGCGAAACAGTTAAAAAATTCCTCTACGTGAATCGTAAAGCGCCTTATGGCACGATTTACGCGCAGGAAGCCTTGGAGGTTGTGCTGATTGGCGCGGCTTTCGATCAGGACGTCTCACTGGCGTTTCTCGATGACGGTGTGTTCCAGTTGACAAAAGGTCAGGACACAAAGGAAATCGGTCTCAAAAATTTCTCGGCGACTTATCGTGCGCTGGGCGATTACGAGGTGACCAAGCTTTACGTCGAGAAAGAATCTCTCGAAGAGCGTGGCCTGACTTTGGATGACCTACAAAATATCGAGTACGAGGACGAAGACGACGATTACGCTGAAAAGCCATCGATCCGTTTGGTAACTCGTGCGGAAATGGCCGAAGTAATGGCCGATCAAGACGTCGTTCTGAGCTTTTAGGAGGGTACCATGGGAACTTTACACACAGTTAACAAATCTCCTTTCCAGAACCAGACTTTGCTAAGCTGTCTGGCACACGCCAAAGATGGCGATGCAATCCTGATGATCGAAGATGGCGTTTATGGCGCAACAACAGGAACGGTAGTAAGTGACGCACTGGCCTCGAAAAGCACAGATGTGACTTTATATGTATTGGGCGCAGACCTTGCCGCACGCGGCATCGACGCTGGCCGGATGGCCGAGGGCGTGACTTCGGTGGACTACGAAGGTTTTGTAGAACTCGCCGTAACGCATGATCGCGTTCAAAACTGGCTTTAATAAACCAAAACATCCCGGGCAACCGGGGGCAAAAACAACTTAGAAGGAATAAAACAATGGCTGCATATGATGTAAACGGCACTTCCGTAGAACATGACGAAGAAGGCTACATCACCAACCTTGGTGATTGGACAAAAGAACTGGCTGACGTGATCGCCGCTGCTGAAGAAGTAGACATGACTGACGAGCACTGGGCGGTTGTGAACTTCCTGCGTGATTACTACGAGGAATACCAGATTGCTCCTGCGGTTCGTGTTTTGATCAAATCGATCAAAAAATCCATGGGCCCGGAAGTTGGAAACAACAAGTACATGTATGAATTGTTCCCTTACGGTCCAGCGAAGCAGGCTTGTAAGATTGCCGGTCTGCCTAAGCCAACTGGCTGCGTATAATCTACGCTTAACACCCTGTAGAATAACAATAATTCACAGGGCGCATTATTACTTGGCTCGGTTCCGGTGTCTCCGGAGCCGGACTAGCCAATGGGAGGAATTGACGTGACAGCCGCGTTGTATGCATTTCTATTCTATCTAGCTACATTACTGCTCGTTGTCGGGACAGGAATGAAGATCAGACGTTATGCGAAGGCCCCCGCGCCCTTGAAAATCCCTACGATGCCTGCCCCGCGCACGCAAAAGGGTGTCTATTTCCGCATGTTCCGTGAAGTGGTTTTGTTCGAAAGCCTTTTCAAGTCCAACAAATGGATTTGGTTATTCGGATATCTCTTCCACATTGGCATGCTGGTCGTACTTTTACGTCACATTCGGTATTTCACCTTCGATGTTTGGTGGTGGGTCGAAATTATCCAACCGTTCGGCGTCTACGCCAGTTTCGCAATGATCATCGGCCTTGCCGGCCTGTTGGTGCGCCGCATTGTTGTTAACCGTATTCGCTACATTTCTAGCCCATCGGACTATCTGATGTTGGTACTGTTGATGGGTATTGCTGGCAGCGGAATGATGATGAAATTCGTCACTCATACCGACATTATCATGGTCAAAGGCTTTTTCCTTGGCTTGATGCGGTTCCAGATTAACGCGCTTCCGGCCAGCCCGATATTGCTTGTTCACCTCGGCTCCGTTGCGCTTCTAATGATCATATTCCCGATCTCGAAATTGCTGCACGGCCCAGGCGTGTTCTTTAGCCCGACTCGCAATCAGATCGATAACTCGCGTGAAAAACGCCACATTGCCCCTTGGGCAAAGAAACTAGAAGAATAGGGAGGGCGAACGCATGGCAAAACTAGACATGAACGCTGAAGGTGGCCCCAAGTTTATGGCCGATCCGTTCACGATCCCGGATATTAAATGCGGCGCGATGGAGGATCTCGAATCCTACATGGCGCATCCAAAGCACAACACGGACCTAGGTTTCCCGGGCGAGCTGATCGACAACTGGCAAGAAGTTGCAATCGCGAAAATCGGCGAATTGGCCGAGAAGAACCGCGCCTTTCAAGTATACCTCGATAGTTGCGTGAAATGTGGTGCTTGTACTGACAAGTGTCACTATTTCCTCGGCACGGGCGACCCGAAAAATATGCCGGTTGCGCGCCAGGATTTGCTGCGCTCGGTCTATCGTCGCTACTACACGTTTGCTGGCAAATATTTCCCGCAATTGGTTGGCGCACGTGATCTAACGCGCGAAGTTCTGGATGAGTGGTATAACTACTATCACCAGTGTTCGCAGTGTCGCCGCTGCTCGGTATTCTGCCCGTATGGCATTGATACCGCCGAGATTTCCATGGCCGCACGTGAAATTATGGACACGGTTGGCTTAGGTCAAAAGTATTGCAACGAGATTATCGCCAAGGCGGCGACGGTTGGTAACAACCTCGGCCTGAATCCCAAGGCGCTTCGTGCGACGCTTGAGGATCTGGAAGAAGATCTCGAAGATGAAACCGGTATTTCGGTCCGCATTCCGCTGGACGAAAAAGGTGCCGACGTTCTATTGATCACGCCTTCGGCCGATTTCTTCGCTGAACCACATATCGACGGCCTTTTGGGTTACGCAAAGGTATTCCACGAAGCTGGCGTTAGCTGGACGGTCAGTTCGTACGCTTCCGAGGCTGCCAACTTTGGTATGTTTATCGGGTCTTACGAAAATATGCGCACACTAAGCCTGCGTATCCGTCAAGCCGCGCAAGATCTCGGCGTTAAGCGGATCGTTTTCGGGGAATGTGGCCACGCTTGGCGGGTTGCGTACAGCTTCTTGAATACGCTGGCAGGGCCGTTTGATTTTCTCGATCAAAACTATCCGATCCCGCAGCATATCATGGAATTCACCCACGATATGATCCAGAAGGACCAGTTGAAATTCGACAAATCCAAGAACGATCATATTCGCCTGACTTACCACGACAGCTGTAATGTTGCCCGTGGTGCCGGTATGGGCGGATACGAGGGCGGTCAATTCGACCTGCCGCGTGAAGTTCTGAAGGCCTGCTGTAACAACTACTTCGACATGGAACGCGACACCATCAAGGAAAGCACGTTCTGTTGTGGCGGCGGGGGTGGTCTGTTGACCGACGAACTAATGGACCTGCGTGTCAAAGGTTCCAGCCCACGTATGACCGCGTTGAAAGACGTGACTGAAGAACATGGTGTAACCCACATGGCCGCGATTTGCGCCATCTGTAAAACCCAGTTCTCGAAAGTAATGCCGAAATTTGGCTACGAGATGGACTCGATCCTGTCTGTCCACCAACTAGTCTCAAACGCCTTGATTCTTACAGGGCAAGAAACAGAAGAAGACGCTGCACCCGAAGGGGCCGCAGCTGCAACGGAGGTTACCCAATGAACGATCACATGCCAACATTTGTGCGCTTTGAAGAAGGCGAAACACCTAACGATTGGGACCTAGAGGATAAAATCTTCACGCAGGACAAATCGTATAAATGCCCTACGTATATCCAGAAAACCGCGCCATGTTCCGCTTCGTGCCCATCTGGCCATGATATTCGCGGCTGGCTGGCAGTTGCCCGCGGCATGGATAAATCCCCTGTTGAGGGTCAGGCGTGGCAGGAATATGCCTTCGCCAAAATGACCGAAGCTAACCCCTTCCCGTCTTCCATGGGTCGTGTTTGTCCTGCCCCTTGTGAGGCTGGCTGTAACCGTAATGAGGTCGACGACTATGTTGGCATCAACGCTGTTGAGCAGTACGTCGGTGACTGGGCTAACGAAAATAACCTGAAGCTAGCCGAAGTAGGCGAAGC
>DFBD01000210.1:0-2624 GCA_002367255.1 Rhodobacterales bacterium UBA3089
GCTGGCTCTGTCATCGTTGACCTTGCGGCTGAAAAGGGCGGCAACTGTGATTTGACCGTTCCAAACGAGAAGATCGAGACAAAGAACGGCGTCACCATCATCGGTTACACCGATTTGCCAAGCCGCATGGCGACGCAGTCCTCGACCCTTTACGCCACAAACATCCGTCACATGATGGACGACCTGACACCGGAAAACGACGGTGTCCCGGTTCATAACATGGAAGACGACGTTATTCGCGGTGCAACGGTCACGCATGACGGCGAAATTACCTTCCCGCCGCCCCCGCCAAAAGTACAGGCGATTGCGGCTGCAAAACCAAAAGAGCCCGAGAAGACACCCGAAGAGATCAAAGCCGAAGAAGTGGCTGCGACTAAGGCCGCTGGTCGTAAGCAGACCGGCATGTTGGTTATCGGTGGCCTGTTGATGCTGCTGATCGGCCAATACGCACCGGCCAGCTTCATGCAACACTTCATCGTGTTTGTGCTGTCGGTCTTCATCGGCTTCCAGGTTATCTGGAATGTCAGCCACGCGCTGCACACGCCGCTGATGGCAATCACCAACGCGATTTCATCGGTGGTGATCCTTGGGGCGCTACTGCAAATTAGTGTTGGCGGAGGGTTCCTCGTGACGCTCCTCGCCGCAATTTCCGTTCTTATAGCATCGATCAACATCGTGGGTGGCTTCGTCGTTACCCGTCGTATGTTGGCCATGTTCCAGAAAAGCTAAGGGAGGCTGATTATGAGTATTGGTCTAGTAACTGCTGGATATATCGCAGCTTCCGTTCTGTTCATCCTTGCCCTTGGCGGCCTTTCCGATCAGGAAAGCGCCAAACGGGCGGTTTGGTATGGCATCGTTGGTATGGCAATCGCCGTTATAGTAACGGTTTTCGGCCCAGGCGTTCATTCGATCTGGCTGCTTAGTATCATGATCGCAATTGGTGCGGTGATCGGAACCTATGTTGCCCAACGTGTGGAAATGGTGGGCATGCCCGAACTGGTTGCCGCGCTCCACAGCTTCGTCGGTCTGGCAGCCGTGTTCATCGGTATCAACTCCGTTCTGCATTCACCCGAAGGCCTGACCCACGCAGAAGAGATCATCCACGAGGTCGAGGTGTTCCTCGGGGTCTTCATTGGTGCGATCACCTTCACGGGCTCCATTATCGCCTATGGCAAGCTGTCAGGTAAAATCGACGGCAAAGCGTTGATCCTGCCTGGTCGCCATTTGATGAACATCGCAGGCTTGGTCTTGTCGACCCTGCTGCTGGTGATGTTCTTGAACGGTGCGGGCATCTGGACGCTGCTGTTGATGATGCTGATCGCCTTCGCAATCGGTGCGCATCTGGTGATGGCCATTGGCGGCGCGGATATGCCGGTCGTGGTTTCCATGCTGAACAGCTATTCCGGTTGGGCGGCAGCGGCGACAGGCTTCATGCTTGGCAATGACCTGTTGATCGTTGTGGGCGCGCTTGTGGGGTCGTCCGGTGCGATCCTTTCCTACATCATGTGTGTTGCGATGAACCGCAAGTTTTTGGCCGTGATCCTTGGTGGTTTCGGTGGCCCATCCGGCCCCGCGATGGAGATCGACGGCGAACAAATCGCAATAGATGCAGAAGGTGTTGCCGCAGCGCTCGAAGAAGCGGACAGCGTTATCATTGTACCGGGTTACGGTATGGCGGTGGCACAAGCCCAGCATCCGATCTCGGAACTGGTGAAACGTCTGCGCGCCAAAGGCAAAAACGTGCGTTTCGGCATCCACCCCGTTGCGGGCCGTCTGCCGGGCCACATGAACGTGCTTCTGGCCGAAGCCAAAGTGCCCTACGACATCGTGATGGAGATGGACGAGATCAACGACGATTTCCCTGAAACCGACGTGGTGATTGTGGTTGGTTCCAACGACATCGTGAACCCCGCAGCGCAGGAGGACCCGAACTCCCCAATCGCGGGGATGCCGGTTCTGGAGGTCTGGAAAGCCAAACACGTGTTCGTATCCAAACGCGGGCAGGGCACAGGCTATTCCGGCATCGAGAACCCGCTGTTCTTCAAAGAGAACACACGCATGTTCTACGGGGATGCGAAAACTTCGGTGGATAATCTGCTGAAGCTGATCGACTAAGACAAAAAAAGGGCCGCGATGATGCGGCCCTTTTCTATTATTCGTGACGAACTTATGGGCGAATAATCGTCCAACCAGATTCGCTCAATGTCATCAAATCGACAACACCGGCCGGTACATGCTCTGCTATTTCTACGATCGGCGGCGGTGTGCCTTCCTTACGTGTCATCCCGGCGATTGTGTTCCCACATGCTGCGAATGTCACGTTCGGCATGCTTTGCCCGAAAGAGCCCAAGCGTTCCAGCACAGGTGACGTGTCTTCGCGCAGCATATGAAGCCCCGCGTTAAATGCCACAATGCGGATCTCGACTTCTTCGCCGATGCCTTGATAGTACTTCGTAACATTGGCCGCTACGTTAAGAACCGTTGTCATTTTCTGCGGGTCATTGTCGCTGATTTGCAGCGCCAGATAGTGAACGCCTTCTTCTGTTTCCTGCGCTTGCGCAGGTGTGATTGCCAGCAGCACCATTGTTAAAGATGCGGCAATAAATTTTACGATTGATTTCATT
>DFBD01000210.1:2716-4615 GCA_002367255.1 Rhodobacterales bacterium UBA3089
ATGCTTGCGCCACGCCTATCCCTTGCGTGGCGCAAACCTCTTATTCCTGTGGCAATATCGCCAGCTTATACAGGTGCCACGTCGCGTGGCCAAGCACTGGCAACACAACGATTAGCCCCATAAACATCGGGATCATCGCAAGCAGTAGTAGAAATCCAACGATTACGCCCCATGACAGCATCACAGCCATATTATTCAGCACAAGACTGAAACTGGTTATCATCGCCGTCACGACGTCGATTTCCCGATCAACCAACAGCGGAATTCCAACCACGGTAATCGAGAATAAAATAAAGGACAACAATCCCCCCACCACACTGCCCATTAGCAACATCGTGATTCCTTCTTTGGTCATCAGAATATCGGTCGAGGACATGACGTTGGTTAAAGGCTTAAGCCCAAAGGACAGTGCGAAAACCAGATGTGCCATGTAGACCCAGATCAGGAAGATGAACAGCACCACAAACGCAATCGAGGGGATTTGCCGTTTCCGTTCCGCATAGATCGCTTGCAATACAGACAGCCAACTAACGGATTCGCCACGCTCAATCAGGCGGCTGACCTCGTACATACCGACGGCCACAAACGGGCCGATTAGCGGGAACCCTGCGGCAAGCGGAACGATTGAGATATCAGATTGCCACACTACAAATTGCAGATACAAAACAAGGCCCAAGGCGGCAAAGATTGCTCCGAAAACGATGCCGTAAACCGGAGCTTTGCGAAAATCCGACAAGCCTTTTCCAAGCGCAACCTTTAGATCGGAAAAGTCCAGTTCGGCTATTTCCGGCATAGGTTTGATGTCTGTGGTATCTGTCATTTCATGCCCTCAGTTGTAAAAAATTTGTGAAACCTTGCTATATAGCGCCACTCTAATCAAGGAAAACCGAAGTATTTTCAGGGACCTAATTTACAAAATATAACGTGGATTGACACAGGGCGGAAATTGAATCTACACTTACATGGTGTGAATAGTGCTCGCACAAACTGGCATTTGTGGGAGAATTTCTATAAAACACCGTATCAGAACGATATTACTGTCTCTAATTTTCGCTTCTGTCTGGAGCATCCCCATCCACGCGCAAGTGGATGCAGACGAGGGTGCAAAGGTATTTCGTCGTTGTTTTTCCTGCCACATGGTTGGCCCGAATGCCTTCAACCGCACTGGCCCACATTTGAACGATCTGTTTGGCCGCGCCGCGGGATCCGTTGAAGGCTTCAAGTATTCCGATGATATGGCACGGGCAGCGTCCGGTGGTTTGGTTTGGGATGTCGAACATCTCGACGAATTCATCGAAAACCCCAAAGAGCTGATCTCGCGTACAAAGATGCGGTTCAACGGTATCAAAGACCCCGAAGATCGCGCAAACTTGATGGCTTACCTACGCCAGTTCTCGGACGACCCGGCCAATATCCCCGAGGCCGAGCCAACGTTGCAGGCCCGTGACCCTGATGTAGATCCGGCCATTCTGGCAATCAAAGGCGACCCCGAATACGGCGCGTATCTGTCTGGCGAATGTGCGACCTGCCACCAAGTGGATGGCGGAGACGATGGCATTCCGTCCATCGTTGGCTGGTTGCAGGAAGACTTCGTCATCGCGCTTCAGGCATATAAATCCGAACATCGCAGCCATCCGGTGATGCAACTTATGGCTAAACGCCTCTCGAACGAAGAAATCGCAGCACTCGCGGCGTATTTTGAAGCGGTAGAATAAGGAAATAGTTAACCAAGAAATAATAAATAAATCAACCAAGGGAGAATACAAATGAAATTAGATAGACGTGGATTTATTGGTGCAGGTGTGGCGACAGCCGCAACCCTAAGCGCACCGATGGTAATGGGGGCCTCGCATGGCAAACCCAAAGTTGTTGTGATTGGCGGCGGGGCAGGCGGTGCGA
>DFBD01000195.1:0-1547 GCA_002367255.1 Rhodobacterales bacterium UBA3089
TAAGCGAATAAAGCTTGCACTTTATGCGGTGCTGAGGCTAAAATCTAACACTTGTTCGAAATAACTTACTTGCTATTAATTTGTCCAGAGGTAATTACACAATAATATGAAAACCAAGCCATTAAAACCAATGCTGCCTGATGGTCCGCAAAGCAAATCTGAACAAACCCGTGCGTTGATAATCGCGGCGGCGGCACGGCAGTTTCGGCTTGAAGGCTACACAGCCACAACCATGCGTAAAATAGCCGAGCTTGCTGACATGGAAGCGGGCAGTATATATTATCACTTTGAATCAAAAGAAGATATTCTAAGTGAGGTGCTGGAACTTGGCCTGCGCCGCCTTTATAATGAAGTAGATATAATACTGACGGAGGCCGCGAAGCAAAAGGCCGATTTCCGCGAGACATTCTCAAAATTAATAGACACACATCTTAACTTTTTGCTGACGGAAAGTGATTTCACCTCGGTAAATATTCGCAATTTCCCGACGTTACCTGAACCTTTGCGAAAATCGCACCGCCCACTTCGGCGCGCGTATTCTGATTTGTGGAGCGGATTTTTAACCAAATCGCAAGACGCGGGCATTATTCGTGCTGATATGGCGATAGCCCCGCTTCGGCAATTCGTTCTTGGCGCACTGAACTGGACAGTGGAGTGGTATGACCCCGACCGCTATCCGGTTTCGGCCCTGTCCGAACGCTTGTCAAAACTATTGCTTGAAGGCATGGCNNGCTACTGTCACGGCTGAACGCAAGTCTGCCCGCACACGCGCGAAGGTTCTTTCGGCGGCAGCCCGAATTATACGCGACCGTGGCTATAAAGCCGCCACAATGCGCGCGATTGCAACAGAAGCCGGAATAGAGGCTGGAAGCGTCTATTATCACTTTGGATCAAAAGAAGAGATCCTTGATAAGGTGCTGGATAAAGGCCTTCGAGATTTGCTTGATGGTGTTGCAGAAACAGTTTCCGACGCCCACACGTATCCAAACGGGCAAAGCAAAATTGCAGCCGCCATCGAGACACACATGGCCTACTTGTTCCGATCTAGTGAGTTTACTTCGGCAAATATCCGGATTTATGGCCAACTACCAAAAGATGTACGAACCCGCCACTGGCCAGTGCGCCACGAATACGCTTTGTTATGGGATAGCATTCTGGATGAGGCACAAAAAGCAGGGTGCATTCGTTCCGACATTAAAATCGTACCGCTGCGACAGGTTATGCTTGGCGCACTGAACTGGACGGTCGAATGGTTCGATCCAAGCAGGAACGACTCGAGCGAACATTATTCGCTTCAGGAGTTGACAGAAATGCTACAAAAGTTGCTGCTTGGCGGATTGTTAAGGCAGAACTGAGCCTCACTCGATTACCTTAAGGTGAGAAATCTGAAGCTCTGCGAGCGCCAGATTTTAAACAACGCGCTTGACAGAAACTCCATTTCTCCAGATAACCAAACAAACGTTTGCTTACTAAAGGTGTGTAATGATCGACGCGCGACCCAAAACACGAAGCAATAACCGTCGAGAGAAAATCTTTGACGCGGCGGC
>DFBD01000195.1:1621-2297 GCA_002367255.1 Rhodobacterales bacterium UBA3089
AGTGAAAGCGTTGACACCGCTTTGGCGAACGCAAGTCAGGACCCTTGGGAAAGGCTGCAAGCCGCCAGCGAAGCGCATCTTTCCACACTGCTTGACGGCAGTAATTATGCGCAGGTTGTTGTGCGGATTTTACCCTCTGACGTTCCCGGCGCGGAAGAAACGCTTGTTTTACTGCGCGATGAATACGAATCGCGGTTTATTTCGCTTTTTAATGATCTGCCGATTGCTTCGGATACCGACCGAAGCGTTCAGCGTTTGATGCTGATCGGCGCCATGAACCATGTACCGGTCTGGTTTCGCAAAGGGCGGGATACGCCTGCGGGGCTGGCGCATAAATTCATTAGTACCCTACGCTACGCCCAGATCGGCGCGGAAATGACAACCACATATGATTTATCTTCAGGAGTTAAGATATGAACGAAGTTCTCGACACACCAGCCCGCGTACTGGTTACCAAGATCGGCTTAGACGGGCATGATCGTGGCAGCCGGATTATTGCAGCCTATTTTCGCGATGCAGGGATGGAGGTGATTTACACCAACCCATGGCAGAAAATTGATGCTGTGGTCACGCTGGCGCTGGAAGAGGATGTAGACGTTATCGGAATTAGCTCGTTGGCAACCGACCATCTTTTGGTGCCGAAACTGATGAAAGCACTGACAGCCGCCGATCTGGC
>DFBD01000195.1:2342-2775 GCA_002367255.1 Rhodobacterales bacterium UBA3089
GCCGATGCCGTTAATGATCGTCCACAGGATTAGGAAAGGCCAGAACCATGAACAAGATTGACAAAACCCCCTCGCCCGCTCTTGCAGATAATGCCGCTGACTGGCAGCGCAATTACGACAAAATGATTGGTCAGGACAGAACCATTAAAAATCGCTCCGGTATCGAGATAAAGCCCCTTTATTGGCCGCAGGAAGATGGCGACGGCAGCTATGTTGCCAAGTTGGGATTTCCGGGGGCGGACCCGATGACTCGCGGGATTTACCCAACGATGCACCGCGGCCGCACATGGTCACAGCGCCAGCTGATCGGGCTGGGTCGCCCTGCGGACTTCAACGAACGGATCAAGGGAATTCTTAAATCCGGTGCCAATGCCCTTAGTATCATTCCGTGCAACTCGGTTTATCGCGGCCTTGATTGCGACGAAGTGGAGCC
>DFBD01000054.1 GCA_002367255.1 Rhodobacterales bacterium UBA3089
GAGCTGACATACAGTTCAGGAACCTGCGCCGCAGCCGCCGCCTTCTCGATACGGCGGCGAATAACGTAAAGTTCCCGTTCGAACGTCACCTCGTCCACGCCTTTGGAATTGGAAATAATGATCTGCTCGATTTCGGGCCGCGTCGCGTTGGCCTTGTCGCCCAGACAGGAAATATCGACCGGAACATGCCGCCAACCATAGATGTAATACCCCATCCGCAGAACTTCGGATTCAACGATTGTCCGGCAGGTCTCTTGTGCGCTAAAGTTGGTGCGCGGCAGGAAGATCATGCCAACAGCGATCAAATTGTCATCCGGTTCGTGCCCGGTACGACGGATCTGGTCGTAGAAAAACTTCACCGGAATCTGCACGTGAATGCCTGCGCCGTCGCCGGTTTTCCCATCCGCATCAACTGCGCCACGATGCCAAACGGCCTTCAGCGCTGCGATGCCATTGTCTACGACCTGACGGCTCGGTTTGCCGTCAACAGAAACAACCAAGCCAACGCCACAGGATGAATGCTCGTCATCCTCGCGGTAAAGCCCGTTTTCAGCCAGCGTTTTGCGCGCAACTTCGTGTTCGGCGGCCCATTTTTCATCATACTTGGTCATATTAAAACCTCCGAAGTGAATAGTTGGTTAATGCATAGGGTAAGATCGTTTGACCCATTAACCTTTTGTTTTTGTTCGTTAACGTCAAATCGTACATACACGTTGTGTACGGGTTGTGTACGCATTGTGCATACGCGGTTTTTGCCAGAATTAACCATTATGATACCCCGATTAACGATTTCGCGATGCTGTCCGCCGCGTCGCGCCCGTCTTTAATTGCCCAAACGACAAGGCTCGCGCCCCGCACAATATCACCGATGGCATAGACGTCATCCAGCTTGGTTTGATGCGTGTTAAAATCGGCAACCACGGTGCCCCAACGGGTCACTTCCAGTTCCGGCGTATCCCACATAACGGGCAGGTCTTCGGGCTCGAATCCCAGTGCTTTGATAACCAGATTAGCCTGTTCAACGTACTCCGATCCTTCGATTTCCTCGGGTGCCCGTCGCCCCGTCGCGTCCGGCGCCCCCAGACGCATCTTTTGCACCATCACGCCTGTAACACTGTCGTCACCCGTGAAACCTTTGGGTGCTGCCAGCCAAACAAACTCGACACCTTCTTCTTCCGCATTTTGCGTTTCCCGAACCGATCCGGGCATGTTTGCGCGGTCGCGACGGTAAAGACATTTCACAGATTTCGCGCCCTGCCGAATGGCCGTACGAACGCAATCCATCGCCGTGTCGCCGCCACCGATAACCACAACATTTTTGCCTTCGGCGTTCAGCTCTCCGCTGTCAATTTCCGGCACCTTGTCGCCAAAGTTCAGGTGGTTGCTGGCGGTCAGATAATCCAAAGCCTTAACGATTCCACCCAGACCGGCCCCCGGCCCGCCAAGATCCCGAGACTTGTAAACCCCTGTCGCAATTACAGTTGCGTCATGTTTTGCGCGAATATCCGCAAACGATATGTTCTCGCCAATCGCGCAGTTATTAACTATTTCGACGCCGCTATCTTCCAGCAGCTTAACCCGCCGCATGACGATATCTTTTTCCAGCTTGAACCCTGGAATGCCATACGTCATTAATCCGCCGGAACGGTCATTGCGATCATAAACGGTCACTTTGAACCCAAGCGCGCGCAAACGATCAGCCGCCGCCAAGCCGCCCGGTCCAGCCCCGATAATCCCGACGCTCTCATCACGTTCAACTCTTGGTGTAGACGGTTTAACCCAGCCCTTATCCCAAGCTGTATCGGTGATATATTTTTCGACAGCCCCAATGGTAACGGTGCCGTGGCCAGACTGTTCGATTACGCAATTCCCCTCGCAAAGGCGGTCTTGCGGGCAGATACGGCCACAAATTTCCGGGAACGTATTTGTCGCCTGGCTGATCTGGTAAGCCTCTTCCAAACGCCCCGTCGCCGTCATCAGCAGCCAATCGGGAATGTTGTTGTGTAACGGGCAATGTGACTGGCAATAAGGCACACCACACTGCGAGCAACGGCTGGCCTGTTCTGCCGCCTTTTTGTTAATGAATTCGTGGTATACTTCCTGAAAATCATCCCGCCGATCTTCAGCCGAGCGTTTCTCGGGCATGTCGCGCGCAACATTAACAAACTTCAACATAGGCTGCTTGGCCATCCAAAATCCCTCTTTCAGCATTATATTTTTCAACACCCTTAGTACTGGCAGTGTGCGCACCAATAAAGACAGTGTAACTGACCTAAATGCAAGAAAGAACGCTCACATACCAATGAGTCGCAGAAAATCTCGAATAATAGGTATCACACGTTTACCAAATCAACGAATGACCTTTGAAATAAGGATATATAGTGTGTTCTGCATTGATTCGATTTATTCGGGATTTTTCCATGCCACTAATATATCTGCTGATCCTCGCACTGGTTCAGGGCCTGACCGAGTTTTTGCCTATCTCATCCTCCGCACATTTAATCCTTTTACCAACCCTGACAGGAGTCGAGGATCAAGGATTGGCGTTGGATGTCGCCGTGCACGTCGGCACCTTGTTCGCTGTCATCCTGTATTTTCGCAAAGACGTGGCATTAGCCTTGCGTGGCACACTGGATATCCTGCGTGGAAACCTGAAAACCGAAGGCGCAAAGCTGGCGTTATTGCTGGTGATTGCGACGATCCCTGTCGTAATTACGGGGCTGATTTTAAAGGTCACGGGGCTGGCCGATGCCATGCGTTCAATCATGGTTATCGGCTGGGCGATGCTGGGGTTCGGCCTAGTGCTTTACTGGGCGGATCAGCGCGGCCAAACCACCAAGGAAATGCGCGACTGGACGATCCGCGAGGCCGTAATTCTCGGTTTATGGCAAGCCTTGGCGTTGATCCCCGGAACCTCGCGTTCAGGCGCTACAATCAGCGGGGCACGAATGCTGGGGTACGGGCGCGAACAAGCGGCGCGGATTTCGATGGTAATGTCGATCCCGACAATTATCGCATCCGGCAGTTTGCTGGCTCTGGATGTTGTAGGGCAGGCGGATTGGGCTTTGGCAAAAGACGCCGCCATCGCCGCAGCTATGGCGTTTGTGGCGGCACTGTTCGCGCTAATGTTGATGATGCGCTTGCTGCGCAGTGTCAGCTTTACGCCTTATGTGGTGTATCGAATTGTACTGGGCGTCGTGCTGCTAGTGATCGCTTATACCTAGTTAGTTCAAGCCTTTAGCCGATTCCGTAATCGCCGAAAACTGCCCGTAAGCGCGGTAATGATAAAGATAGCTGTCCAGTACGGATTCCATCGCTGTTGGTTTAATACCAAGCTCGGCAAAGCCGACAGCACCCTCGTTTACGACGTTATCAACCTGCAACATTTTCAACTGGTCGCGTGTCAACATGGCTGGAACAAGCCCCCCTGTAAGCTTCTCGAGCATCTCGAAACCCCAAGCGTTCATACGGGCCAACCAAAACGGCACGTCCAACAAAATACGGCGACGACCAGCCACTTTCATGGCGCCTTTGGCCAAGTCGTGCAACGATACAACTTCCGGTCCGCCAAGCTCGTAAATACCGCTCGCGACATTGCCGGTTATGGCCGTTTCCGCAGCCAAAGCTATATCGTTAACATAGACGGGTTGGAACCGGGTATCCGCGCCAACCAGCGGCAAAACGGGGCTTAGACGGCTGAATGCCGCCATGCGATTAAAGAACCGGTCTTCGGTGCCAAACACTACGGAAGGACGTAAAATAACGGCGTTCGGCATGGCTTGCAGAACCAGCGCGTCGCCTTCTGCCTTGGTTTCGGCGTAGGCACTCTCGGCACCTGCAACAGCACCAAGGGCAGAAATATGCACCAGCTTTGTGACGCCTGCCTCGGCACTTAAACGCGCGATCTGGGCGGGCGCGTCTACATGGACATCCTCGAAAGACTGGAACTTGGTTTCCTGCATTATGCCAACGCAATTCACAACCGCATCTGCACCCTCGATAGCACGGCGGGTCGATGCCTCGTCGCGCACGTTGCAAAGGATGGGCTCCACCTGTCCAACATCCCCGTATAGCTTGACGTGCATGGCCTCGTTCGGGCGGCGAACGGCTACGCGTACGCGCCAACCAGCATGGGCCATATGGTGTGCGATATAGCGTCCGACAAAGCCGGAGCCACCGAAAATTGTGACGATTGGAGTTATGTTGGACATGGCAGAGACTCCTTGAATAATACGTACTTAAAGCAATACGCCTCAAAAGAACTGCGGACAAGATGGATTTAATAGCAGGCGCAGGATATTTGGGAAAAGCCCCGTTGACACCCCCCGTTCGCGGGTATAAATCCCGCCTGCACACCTGCCCAGGTGGCGGAATTGNNGGTAGACGCGCTAGCTTCAGGTGCTAGTGTCTGTATGGACGTGGAGGTTCGAGTCCTCTCCTGGGCACCATTTCTCCTTCTCATAGCTGCTCATAACCACTCAAAACCCTTGATTTATAAGGCGTTTTGTGCCTTAAGTGTCCACATAGCTGAACACTCGATACCCCCATTTCTCATCCAATTGGGGGTATCGATGGGGGTACATCCCCATAACACGAAAGACGATACCCCCAAATGCCTCTGTCCGAGTTCAAAATCAGCAAGGCGAAACCGACGGACAGGCCATATAAGCTTTCCGATGGCGGTGGCCTTTTCCTGTTGGTTAATCCGGGCGGGTCGAAGCTCTGGCGTCAGAAGTATCGGTTTTTGGGAAAAGAACGTTTATTGTCCCACGGCCAATACCCAGACGTATCGCTTGCCCAAGCGCGGGCGAAGCTAAATAAAGCACGTTCCATGCTTGCGGACGGGCAAGATCCAGCCATCGAGAAAAAGCTTGCCCAGATTAATGCAGTGACCCAAGCACGCACTACATTCAAACTGATTGCTGAAGAATACATCGTCAACATGGAAGAACGCGGACTTGCTCCTGCAACCATGAAAAAGAAACGCTGGCTCTTACTGGACTTGGCCTCACCGCTCCATACCAGACCAATAAATGATATTACCTCCGCTGAGTTGCTCTACCTCTTGAAGTCCATTGAAAAGAGCGGGCGGCGCGAAACAGCAAAAAAAATGCGCGGTGCTATTTCCGCAGTATTCCGTCTGGCGGTTGCTACATTACGCGCTGAAACAGATCCGACATATGCCATTAAAGATGCGCTCATACCCCCAAAAGTCACCAGCCGCGCTGCAATCACTGATGAAAAGAAGTTCGGCCAGCTGCTCCGTGATCTTAAAGAATACACTGGTTGGCACATCGTTGTCGAAGCCCTGACCTTCCAAATCCTGACCATGACCCGCCCTGGCGAAGTGCGCGGAGCTAAGAAGCAGGAGTTCGATCTCGAAAAACGCACCTGGACCATTCCGCCTGAGCGAATGAAGATGCGCCGTGAACAGATCATTCCACTCTCCGATCAGGCCACGAGCATCGTCACAGACAATTGGCCTGAAATTGAAGGTGTCGAACTTTTATTTCCGTCACTCATTTCCAATCGAAAGTGGCTATCGGAGAACGCATTTAATTCCTCGTTGCGCCGGATGGGTTATCAAAAAGAAGAAGTTACCGCTCACGGCTTCCGCGCAACGGCCAGTACGATCCTCAACACCCGCGGATTTGAACCTGATGTAATCGAAGCGGCGCTGGCCCATCAGGACAAGAATGTCATCCGCCGCACCTACAACCGCGCAACCTATTTGGATCAGCGGGTCCAGCTGATGCAGGACTGGGCAGATTTGATGGATGAATTTAGGGAAAGCCTTGGGTAAGGTGATTATTGGACCTGTCGCGGATTTGTGCC
>DFBD01000226.1 GCA_002367255.1 Rhodobacterales bacterium UBA3089
AGAACCGAAATCGCCCCGACCGTAGCCCCCGTTCCCGGCACCACCCCGGCCGAGTATGTTGAACTCATCGAAGAGCGGTTCTCGAACCCTCGGATCGTCGATACCACTCGCCGGGTCGCGTTTGACGGCTCGGCCCGCCACACTGGGTTCGTTCTGCCGATCCTGCGCGATCAGCTTGCTGCAGGGCGCTCTGTTGACGGCCTTGCGCTGGTTGAGGCGCTTTGGGCCCGCATGTGTGCAGGCACACGAGAAAACGGCAGCTTGATCGAACCCAACGATCCGATCTGGGAAGAGCTAACCGAAACGGCACAAACCGCGAAATCCCGTCCGTTGGCCTGGCTGGAGCAGAGCAAGATTTATGGCGATTTGGTCGATGTACCGGAATTTGCAGACTCGTTTTCCACTTGGCTTTCAACAATCTGGACCGACGGCTGCGAGGCGGCTTTGGCCGAATTTGCCAAGGTTACCCGGGAAAAGGCATTTGTCTGATTAGAACGCCAGCGCCACGACCCGGGGATGTGTGCATGCCACAACCCGCATACCCTCGCGGGCCCTCGCAATCGCGTTGAGGTCGAAGCCTTCGAGGCGCTGCGCAAACACTGGCCGGACGTGGCCTTTGGCGACACCCTGACGCTTGAAGCCGAAGCGATTCTGAGCGGTACCGGCCTGCCGCTCCTCTACTGCGCCGTTCAAGAAGTCGAGGGTATCTGCACCACCCACATACAACCCGAAACTACCTTTAAAACCGCACGCACTGGGGCTGATCCAATCGCGGAAATGGTCGTTACGATTTTCAAGGCACATCTGGCGCAAATCGCCGGAGACTTTGGCTGGGCCTTTGGCGCCGAAGGTGGCATCTTCTTTACAGGCGGGATTGCCTTGAAAAACCCATGGTTGTTCGACGACGATTTTGTCTCGCATGTGCAGGCCGGCGGACGGTTCACGCAGCAACGAACTGCCTTGAACCTCTACTTGTTTCAACGATCTGATTTCGGCCTGCTCGGCGCACGCAACTATGCCAGGCATGCTTTGCCAGAATGAGAGCTTTGCGGTCAGACAAAACCGGCTTGAGGCGGGCAGGGCGGTTTCGTAGCTTGCTGCCGTGACAAAACGCTCCCCTTTTCGCTACTTCAAAATCAGCCCCGAGATCATCTGCGTCGCGGTGATGATGTATGTTCGATTTCCGCTTTCGCTTAGGAACGTGGAAGATCTTCTGCATGAACGTGGCATTGATGTGAGCCATGAAACCATCCGTTTCTGGTGGAATAGATTTGGTCCAATGTTTGCGGTTGAGATTCGTAAACAGCGAATTCGTCAGCTTTGCTCATACTCAAATTGGCGGTGGCCTCTCGACGAGGCTTTCGTGAAGAATAACGGCGAGGGGGGCATTGTCAGAAGGATGTCGGTTGAGACGGGCAGGGTGGTCTCGTAGTGTCTCGGCATGAGCAAACCTGGCCCCTTCAAGTACTTCCACAGCAGCCCGGAGATTATTCGCCTGGCGGTTATGATGTACGTTCGCTTTCCACTTTCACTCCGAAACGTCGAGGACCTGCTGCAAGAGCGCGGCATCGATATCAGTCACGAAACGGTGCGGTACTGGTGGAATAGATTTGGCCCGATGTTTGCCGCTGAAATCCGCCGGAAACGTGTCCAGCAGATGCGGTCGTATTCAAACTGGCAATGGCATTTGGACGAGGTTTTTGTGAAGATCAATGGCGAGCAGCATTACCTTTGGCGTGCCGTTGATCATGAAGGCGAGGTTCTGGAAAGCTTCGTCACGAAGACACGGGATCGCAAGGCAGCATTGAATTTTATAAAGAAATCAATGAAGCGCCACGGCCGCCCTCATATCTTGGTCACCGACAAACTCCGATCCTACGGCGCGGCGATGAAGGATATTGGCAATGCCGACAAGCAGGAAACTGGCCGCTGGATGAACAATCGGGCGGAGAACTCGCACCTGCCGTTTCGACGAAGAGAACGGGCCATGCAACGGTTCCGTAGCATGCGAAGTTTGCAGAAATTCGCCGCCGTCCACGCCTCGATTTACAACCTGTTCAATTCGGAAAGAAGCCTCTGCTCCAGACCCAACTTTAAACTGAACCGTGCCGCCGCTCTGGCTGAGTGGCGCGGTCTCTGCGTGAATTAATGGACAGTGTCGCTGTCCTTGTGGAGACTGGTTCGAATTCGTCTGGCAGCACCGCCACTAAATCTTTCAAGCAATTGTTTTTAAAAATTTTCTTGGAAGATCGCGTTCGTCACCTACCCAAAAACCACCATCAGCGAAACGCTAGAACCGCGCTACCGGATGCAACAGCATGTGACAGCATGATTCCGCTCTCGGAAATCTTATGTGAGGGACTGTCCGGACCATCGCGTCGGTCAGCCCAACTGGCGCTTTCGGCCCATTGCCGACCTTTGACCACGCCGCAGCGAACGGCAGGTTTGGGCCCATTTTACCGATCTGCTGCAACGCGGCGAATGGCTTCTATCACGGGAGAGGAAAAAACCTTCGACAACTGCTTTGGCTTTGAACAAGGATTGTGGTGGTGCAAAACAGGGCAGTTACGTCAAGCCCCGCAAACGAGCCTTTGCTGCGCGGCCCCTAGGTCTAGCGTGCGAACAATGCGCTGTCGTCGCCTTTGTCGCCTTCGCTACCCCTCTCGTCCGGCTTCGTTCGGATCGTTGGAGAACAGTGCGATCTTGTTGCCTTGAGGGTCGCGAAGGTAGCCAACATAAAAATGAGGTCCATACGAATCACGAAAGCCGGGCTGGCCCTCGTCAAAGCCGCCTGCGGCAAGCGCTGCGGAGTGAAGGTCACGAACCTGCTTTTGACTGCGCGCCTCAAATGCGATCATAGTACCGTTCCCAGCCGAGGCCGGGCGACCATCAAAGGTTGGTTTAACGTAGAAATCCGGCAAAGCGGCCGACTGACCCGGTTGTTCGGGCAACGCATAGCTTAGGCCCTCAGGCCCCTCCTTCAGCCCGTAATCAAGGGTGGACAGAAACGCAGAGTAAAACCGTTTCGCGCGTGCGATGTCATCAGCACCGACGGTGACGTAGGCAATCATGCTGCGTGTTCCTTTCCGGAAGTTTGGTTATTGCAACAAGTTTACTGCATTATGGTAAACCAACACACTATTCGGCTCAATAACCGCTACATGAAATGGACCTGTCGCAGTTTGATGCCGCTCCTTTGATGGCATCTATTGCACCAAATGAGACGAACTATGCGAATGAAACGGACGCACGAATTCCGCAAAAATGCAGTGCGTATTGCCTGATCCAGGCGGTGGGAAATTTCATCGTCATGGTCGGTGATAAGGCCATTGATCAATCTCCCCGCGACGACATGCTGGATTTCCGGCAATCCTGGCTGGAACAGATCGAGTCCGGGGACGTTGGGGCCAATAGCTTAGACTCAAGTTCCAAGT
>DFBD01000197.1 GCA_002367255.1 Rhodobacterales bacterium UBA3089
GCGCACATCTTAGTCTCCGGTCTTGTCGCGACCCACTTCGGGGCCTATATTCCCCTTGTTACAGCAATAGGATACGGGCCGAAAGATGCAGCTTTCATTACCACCCAAAGTTACGGATCGCGCGTTTGCACAAATCGACGCGATTAATTCGGCAGCCTCCGAGGTGAAATCCTTGCGCGTTGCGGTCGAGGGGGGCGGTTGTTCCGGCTTCCAATACGAAATCAAACTGGATGATCCCGCTGACGATGATTTGATCCTTGAAAAAGACGGCATCAAAGTCTTGATCGATCCGGTTTCTCTGCCATTTTTGGCCGATGCCGTGATTGATTATTCCCAAGAACTCATTGGCGCCCGCTTCGTTATCGAGAACCCGAATGCAACGTCAAGCTGCGGCTGCGGAACCAGCTTCTCCATGTAATTTCCCGCGACGGAAACGTCGCCGGATCCAGTCGATAATACCCGTATTGCGCCGCCAACTCCCAGTCGATCGCCCCGTTGATGGCTTCCACCGTGTCCTTTGTCAGCGCGCCTTTCCAATCCTCCCGCCTGTAATAGGCTGAAATATCCTCAAGCGTCATCGATGAGTTCTTTGTTGAGACAACCGAGCGCACGTTTTTAAACCCTATTCCGAAATCCGACAGCACCTGCCGGACCTCTGCCTCGGGATCAGCCACAAACCTCTCGAAACGGATCACACGTGTCGGCACTTCCGCCCGTCGCATAAACGCCCCGTACGCAGCAACCTTCCCGTTCCACAATTCCATAGGCGAGCGCAGCACCGCATCCATATTATCCCGTGAAACCGTCAACCAGGGCTGCGTTACGAAATCCTGCGTCCGCACGGTTTTTGGCCCCTTCTGATGATACGGCCGCCGCGCCAGCGACAGCGCCCACGAATACGGATTTCGCACACAAAAAACCACATGCGCCCGCTTTTTCACAAACGCTTCATCCCAAATCGGCAACGAATGCTTCCACGCCTTCGTCGGACAGGCCAGCGCCTGTTCGTTATCCCTTAGCGCATCCCGGTAAATCTTGCGCCACTTGCCCTTATACGTCCCCTCGATCACCGCCCGCAGGTCCGCATTCTGCGGCAAGTTCAGCGCACCCCGCTCCCCCAAAGGCTGCATCCGCACGTCTTTTTGCGCCGCCAGCATCCGTATCAACGCCCGCGTCCCCGTATTCCGTTCGCCAAAAACCTTAACGAATTTATAATCGTCCGCCATATAATCCACAGTTCCAATGCCCACTCGAAACCTATATCAATCAAGTGTAGCCAAAACGTTAACGTCAAAAAGGCCCACCATGAAAATCGCATCGTTCAACATCAACGGCATCAAGGCTCGCCTGCCCAACCTATTGACATGGCTGGAAGAAACCGCCCCCGATGTTGTCCTTTTACAAGAAATAAAGTCCATCGACGAAAACTTCCCCCGCGAACCAATCGAAGACCTTGGCTACAACATCGAAACCTACGGCCAGAAATCCTTCAACGGTGTCGCGATCCTATCCAAATTCCCGATCGAGGACGTCACCCGCGGCCTCCCCGGTGACGACGCCGACGAACAAGCCCGCTGGATCGAAGCCACCATAAACACCGTCCGCATCTGCGGCCTGTACCTGCCCAACGGCAACCCGGTGCCGGGCCCGAAATTCGACTATAAACTGGCATGGATGGAACGCATGTTCGCCCGCGCACAAGACCTCCTCGCGTCCGAGGAAATCGCGTTAATGGCGGGGGATTACAACATCATCCCGCAATCCGAAGACGCCGCCCGCCCCGACGACTGGTGGGGCGACGCCCTCTACCGCCCCGAAAGCCTGGCCGCCTATCGCAAGATCCTGAACCTTGGCTTTACCGAGGCCTTCCGCGCCCTAAACACCGCCCCGTTAACCTACACCTTCTGGGACTTCCAGCGTGGCGCATGGCAAAAAAACGACGGCATCCGCATCGACCACTTCCTGCTAACCCCGCAAGCCGCCGACCGCCTGAAATCCTGCGAAATCGACCGCCACATGCGCGGCCACGAACGCCCTTCGGACCACGTACCAATCTGGGTGGAGTTGGAGGTTTAGGCCAACCGCACCCCGACTGGTACAATTCGCCAAGCAATATCTGCTATCATTTTGTTCCGTTTTTAGAACGGGCGTAAGCAACCGCTCGATCATAAACCGGCTTTAGGTCGGGATTATTCAGCCCTAACCCCGAGGCCGTTTGATAGACATCGTTAGGGTTGGCATTAATTTCATTAATTAGTGCTTCGTCATCTGTGATAAATACGTCCCAACCCAATATCCCATGGCCCGGAAACAGTTCATGTGCCTTGGTACAGATTTCAATCGCTTGATCCCAGTGTGGAATCGTGTAGCCAAGAACCGGGTTATCTTTGTCTTGCCAATGTGTTAAGTCATTGAGATGTGGTTTTCCCACGGCGCGCACCCGAAGAGCCTTGCCGTCTTCGAGATTAATATGTGCCCACACCCGAGTATTGAGAGATGCACCGTCATGCATTGCCGTCGCCGATGGAAAGCGCATAACGGCATTAAATGGTTCAACACCGCGATCCGTCAACAATGTAACGATCCTAAGACTAGCCATTGCCATGCCAGAGTGGCGCTGTAACGTACGCTCGCTCCGGTATAGTTTTTGAAAGGTGTAGCCGGCGGGCCAATCTGTAACGATTTCTTCAGCCAACGCGCGAGGGGAAACCTCCACGCCATTTGTAAGAACCAGGTTCACACCATCACGCGCCAAACCCTGAATCGCAATGGAGCCCGCAGCTAATGAACCGCTACGCGGTTTAGCGAATAGAGGCGGATTTTCAGAACGTGTCAAAAATTCAACAATGTCATCAACGTCATTTAGGTGTTCAACATGCGCGGCGGAATCTTCTCCACCGTAAACGGCAAGCGTCAAAGATGTGGAAAACCCATGTTTCCGCAACAAGACTTCTGTCTCGATCTTGTCTTCAATTACATCGCTCTTCAGGCCTAACCCCGGCATCATCAAGGCACCGTTGTACGCGTGCTTGCGGCTTTTCGGTACCAACTCCTTGCGGAATGCGGGGTCGATGTCCCGCATCCAAAATCCGTGTTTGTAATAATCGCCAGGCCGTACGCCCGTCCCACGGATTACATATCCTAATAGTTGTAGCAACTGCGCCCACGGGTTTGGCCCTCCGTTGTTGACTACAGCTGTCACCATTTTGTATGGATCCGGTTTTTCAGCCGCTGTCGTACCAGTTAGAATTTTCATATCAGTTTTACCGCTGCTTGTTGTTGCCACCATTCGGCTTAGTATCAAACGCTTACGCCAAATAGGCAAGCTATGCATAATAAATCACAAAGAACGGTTACATTATTCAGTCACCGCTTTGTATACATCACCCAGGTTCCAATCGGTTACGCCCGGGCTCGTGTGCGACTTAAAGTTACAGGGGTAATACCCAGATAACTTGCGATATAAATATGCGGGAATGTCGTCTCACCATCGGGAAAATCGCTGCGGAACCATTCCAGCTTTTCTTGGGCCGAGAGCGCAGCAAGGCTCCATTCCTTGGCCATCATTCTTTGTAACTCCTGA
>DFBD01000252.1:0-3046 GCA_002367255.1 Rhodobacterales bacterium UBA3089
GCTCAGGACTGCATGCACAGCCAGCACACATAACATATTGATATCACTAGATATTTCTCGAAATACCCACGTGTTTTCGGGCGCATTCTGAGGTTCAATGATACCCCAGACGCCAATGTCGGCGGTATTCTGGTGGTTTCCGCGAAAAGTCTGGAATCGCCATTTCCGCGCTAGCAGTTTGGCCGAACATGATGGTCTGAGCATCGGCCGCGATGTGCTGATGCCCAACCAGTTCGGAAGTTGCTCCGAAAAATTGGCGCGACTTTCATCGTGTTCTGGTTTTCGTGAAGAGAATAGTGCTGATGCTTTGGCTCAGAGAGCGGAGAATTGCTCGCGCTGCTCTGACCAGATCGGAGTGAATGCGTGCCGCATCAACCAGTCGGATGTCAGGCCGACCGGCTGCCGGCCTTCCCGGACTGAGCGGATTATATCAGGGGCCAGGAAAGCCAGTTCAATAAGTTGCTGAATGCGGCGTTTCGAGACAGCTTCAGTTTCGGCTATTTCGCCAAATGTTTTTCCGGAGCGCACCAGATCGAAATACCGATGGGCGCCGGCGATGTTACGCAGCAGGGTTTCATCAATTTCCGCGGGTTCGTTGCCGATTATGAGCTTTGTCTCCACCCCACGTTTGCGATGCTGAAACGGGGATGCGATCTCCAGGAGGTCTTCGGCGACTCGGGTTTGATCCAGGTCCAGTACGCTGGCGAGGTGTTCGGCCGAGATGGAAACGCGGATTTCGCCGGGCGCTATGTCGATACGGCCAGCGAGTGCCAGATGGAAATCGTGAGCATCATCAGATGTGCCAGGTTCCGGCTCTCCCAATGATGAGAGCTTGGTACCAAGCTCAGCTGTCTCATCAGTCGTCGCACCGCAGATGATTCCCGTGCGGAACTCCGGGCTGCTCATATGCCGCCGGATCAAGCCAGCAACTTTTTCCTCCAGCTCCGGGGCTGGCAATCGCCAGCCGGAGGGATCGCGCGGCGCGGTGCCGCGGACCAGACGATGGGACACGTAGTACCTGAGCCTGCGCCCTTTCGATGTTTTTGAATGGCTGGGTGTGAGGCGGTCGCCTGTCTGATCGAACATCTTGCCAGCCAGCCGTGAGACTGATGGCTTCGCCCCGTTCCGGTTGCGCTTAGTGAATGTTCGACCCTTGGCCGAATCCGATTTGAGCTGCTCCTGGATATCATCCCATATTTCTGGCTTGATCAGCGGTTCATGCTGGCCGGGATACACTTTCGCATGATGCCGGATGCGGCCGGCATAGACGGGATTGGTCAGGATGTAGTGGATGTGCCCATAGCTGAAGGGAGCACCACCCTTCACCCTGCCGGAGCACAGTGTTCTGACAGAGGTTTTCATGCCCTTTGTATCAACCGCCTCTTTTACAATCCGAGCGTTCCGGTACTGCAAGTAGAGGTCATAGATCGTACGGATGACATCAGCATCGGGTTCAGCGATTTTCAGTGATCGGCCATCTGCGGCATAGCCCAGCGGTACGGTCGCCCCCATCCAGAGGCCTTTCTTCTTTGAGGCAGCAATCTTGTCGCGGATGCGTTCCGAAGTTACCTCGCGCTCAAACTGGGCGAAGCTCAGAAGCATATTGAGCGTCAGCCGCCCCATGCTGGTCGCCGTGTTAAAGGACTGCGTGACGGACACGAATGAAGTCCCCGCCGCATCCAGCCGTTCAACCATCTTTGCGAAATCAGCCAGTGATCGCGTCAGTCTGTCGATCTTGTAGACGAGGATCTGATCGACTGTTCCGCGATCGATTTCGGCGAGCAGGCGCTGCAGGCCGGACCGCTCCATCGTGCCCCCTGAGATCCCGCCATCATCATAGCGTTCCGGCAACAGAACCCAGCCCTCTGCCTTCTGGCTGGCAATGTAGGCAGCACAGGCCTCATACTGGGCGTCGAGCGAATTGAACTCCTGCTCCAATCCGTCTTCGGAGCTCTTGCGGGTGTATATGGCGCAGCGGATTTTCTTCATGAACCAACTCCCGCCTGACCGTTTAGCCCGAAAAACCGTGGCCCCGACCAGTTGGTGCCGGTGATCCGCAATGCAATGGCAGACAACGACCGGAAATGCTCGCCGTTCATACGGAAGCCATCGTCCGTGACTTCGACCTGATATCGCCGACCGTTCCATTCCCGCACAAGCTGCGTACCGGTACGGATCTGTGGTGCCTGCGCACGAACCTGTTTCCCAGCGGCTGCCGCTTTCAATGCTCGCTTCAGGTCCGGTTTCAGGCCACCGAACTTCGTGCACTGTTCCTGCCAGATCAGAGCTTTGCGCATGAAAATCATCGACAGGAAACGTGGCGGGACGTCGCCAAATGCCTCTGCCCACGCCACACGAAGGGCGGCCCGGTCCATCTGACCGAGCTCGCCCCAACGCGATTTGATGCCATCGTCGGCCGCCATCAGGCGACATCCACAGGGTTGGCGACGATACGGTATCGCGACGGCTGACCGTTACCCGGTTTCTCAGAGGTGAGCTCAAACCCGGACTTCCGCAGGCCGGAAAGTGCGGCCCGTGTAGTATGCGGCAACCAACCGAGCTTTTCGCTGATTGTAGATACATCCGCACCGGTTTTCCGGCTCAGCATCTGGATCAGCTGAGCTTTCTTGGTCCGGGGTTTGGAATGCGTTGTCATGTTCTCTTCTCCTTTTCAGATCAGGCAGGAGTAAATGGGTCCTGCTACTGACCGGAGCCCGGAATTCCGGGCGGAGAAGCCGGCACCTGGCACCGGGTGCGTCGCAATGACAGTACCGCTTCGTTTGGCCTCGAAGTCCAGTGAAATTTGCAGGAAACAATTGGAATTGCTACGGAATTTCTACGACCATCAAAAGATGTATCGTGGGTTCGAATCCATCTCGCCCAGCCAGACAGTCTCCGTTTTCCAGAGTCATCGAAACGTCTTGGCTTTTAGTGCGAGTTTTCCGCGGCTTGCTTATATAGGTTTGCACGTGAGACGGTATTTGGAGATACACTCGGGCCAGAATATCGACGAAGTCTCTCTTCGGCATTTCCACGGTACGAGTTT
>DFBD01000252.1:3144-6006 GCA_002367255.1 Rhodobacterales bacterium UBA3089
ACGGCTTGCTCGATTATGTCGGGTGCCAGGAATGCCAAATCGATAACATCCTGCACGCGGCGTTTCGATGTACCCGCCCTCGCGGCAATTTGCGCAAACGTTTGTCCGTTTTTGATTTCTTCAAACCAGTCCATGGCTTTGGCAATATTGCGGATCAGGATCAGATCGATTTCGGGCGGTGCATTGCCAAGAACGATCTTGGTCTCCACACCTTTGCGGCGAAGCCGGAATGCTGCTGATATTGTTAGCGCATCGACCGACAGCCTTTTGGCTGGAAGTTCCAGATGCTTTGCGATGGTGGCTATATCTAGATCGATGGATAATAACCTCGGTGCAATGTTAACCTTCCCAATAAGGTCGCTCCAGTCACTCACCGCATTTTTGCTTGCGAATGCTTGTGCCAGTGATCCGATTTTTCCCTTGAGATGATTAACTTCGTTTGCGTCGAGTTCTTCTACAAGCCTTGGCAACAAGTCGTGTGCCGCAAAGTGTTCTCTCACCGCCAGCGCAATCGCTTTTTCCAGTTGCGGGGCAGGCAGACGCCATGCTTCAGGATGTTTCCTACTTTTATCAATCACCAGTCGTCGCGAGATGTAATAGCGTAACCGTTTTCCGTTCTTGCTTGTATGGCTCGGAGTCAATCGATCGCCTGTTTCATCATACAGCTTCCCGGCAAGTAACGATGGATGCGCTGAGTGTTTGCGGCCTCGAGTTTTGCCGGAATTATCAGCGAGCTGTTGCTGAACTTCATCCCATAAATCCGGATCAATGATTGCCGGATGCAGCCCTTCGTAAGTCTGTTTTAGGTGTCGGATTTTTCCGGCATATATGGGGTTGCATAGAATGTGATATATCTGTCCTCGTTCCAGAGGATTGTTCCCTCGCTCTTCACCCGACGGTGTTGCCCTACGCTTTGAACGTAACCCCAGCTGATCGGCCTGTTCTTTGACGGCTCGCACCGTTCCATGTGCAAGGTAGAGATCATAAAGCTTCTGAATCACCGTTGCTTCGGTTGCATTGATTGTCAAGGTTCTTCCATCCGGGTCGAAGCCGAGGGGGACGAGTCCCCCCATCCACATGCCCTTTCGTTTTGAAGCTGCGATCTTGTCCCTGATCCGCTCCGCTGTGACCTCGCGCTCGAACTGTGCAAAAGACAGCAGCATGTTCAGCGTCAGCCGTCCCATGCTGGTAGCCGTGTTGAAGGACTGGGTCACAGAAACGAAGGATGCATCGACCTCGTCCAACCGATCTACGATCTTGGCAAAATCCGCTAGCGATCGGGATAGGCGGTCAATCTTGTAGACCACGATTTGATCGACACGCCCAGCGTCTAGGTCGGCCAGCAATCGCTGCAGGGCAGGGCGCGCTAGCGTCCCTCCCGATACGCCTCCGTCATTATATTGTTCCGGTAACAACACCCAGCCCTCCGCCTTCTGACTGGTGATATAGGCAGCACAAGCCTCCCGTTGAGCATCAAGCGAGTTGAAATCCTGATCCAACCCTTCCTCGGATGATTTACGTGTGTAGATAGCGCAGCGTATTTTATTCTTCATTGTGATACTCCGAAGAAGCGGGGCCCGGACCAGTGTGCGCCGGTGATGTGTTTGGCGATGGCAGATAAAGATTTGTAGGTTTTTCCATTCAGAACAAAACCGTCGTTGATTACTTCAACCTGATAAGTGCGCCCGTTCCATTCCCGCATCAAATAGGTACCAGGTTTGAGTGACGAGACCGAGTTAACAGCTGACGCTCCGTCTCTTGCGATTGCTTTAAGTCGTCGCAAGGTTTGCCGTGACAACCTTCGCCCCGACACGCATTGGTGCTCGAAGCTAATCGCGCGCTGCATAAAGCCAATCGATATGTTCTTTGGCGGTGGCCTTCCAAATGTCTCACGCCAGAGGTCAAGATATTCGTATCGATTCAGTTGGTTAGCCTCAGATGTTAACGGTTCCGCATCGGTGTTCATACCGTGGCCTTCAAAGAAGGCTTGTCGGTTATTTTGTAAACCGTCATGCCGTCCTTTGAAGAGGCGGAGGTTTCAATTGCAATACCGCTCGCGCGCAACCCTGATATAGCCGCCCGCACCGTATGCTTTTGCCATCCCAACCTCTTGCATAGCGATGATATTCGTGCACCGTTTGGTTTGGATAATAAAGTAACCAATTGCTCTTTTTTGGATCTTGGCCGATGACGATTAGATTCCGAGGCGGATAACTTTCTCTCGGCATATTTATGGCCGCTTACGTGAGGCTGTTTCATAATGATCTCCACTCTTTGATGCCCAAGACAATCTCGGGCCTTGTACTGAGTGGAGCCCGCAAGCGGGGCTAAGATAGCATGTGGTGCACCAGTGTGCTGCGCACAGTCAGTACCGCTTCCTTGCGCAAAGAAGTCCAGCGCCAAAGTGGCGAATATGATGTAGTCTGTGGCGTTATCTACTTATCACGGACGGCCTCAAGCTGATTATTCACGATCAGAGTTCTGCCACTTTTGCGGCAAAGAATGCCTCTGCCGCCGCGAGGTCCACAGGGACGGGTTCTTCATCGAAGAATGTTTCCAACAACCATTCCCGATCTTCAGCTTCATTGCGATACGGCGGATTGTCGTACATTCGTAGAACGTCTAGTGGCCAAGGTTCCCAAAACCCTTCCTGCTCTCGATTTGTTTTTGGAATTTGAAGATATTGTGCACCAAAACTTAAGGAACCGATTTCATATAACCGCTTACGAAGATCCGGCTTACAAGGATCGAGGTGTTGAAACGCCGTTTTACTCCGTTCAGGACAACCAGTTCGGCATAGCCAAGGTAGAAACCGATCCCAAGCTTTTTCGCCTCGTTAAACAGCGGCATTGTTGCCGAATT
>DFBD01000053.1:0-1184 GCA_002367255.1 Rhodobacterales bacterium UBA3089
TGGTGATGCAGATCACGAAAGCGTTCGGTGCGTGCTTTGCAATGCCCTCGCCAACGGATTTCATGACTTTTAGGTTGATGCCAAGCAGGTCATCACGGCTCATGCCGGGTTTGCGGGCAACGCCGGCTGTTACGATGCAAACGTCTACGCCCGCGATGGCGGAATAATCGTTTGCGCCGGACATATCCACGTCAAAGCCGCTGACTGGTGCGCTCTCGGCGATATCCAGTGCTTTGCCTTGCGGGGTACCTTCGGCGATATCGAACATGATAACGTCACCGAGTTCTTTTGTTGCTGCGATGTGGGCTAATGTGCCGCCGATTTGGCCTGCACCAATAAGTGCGATCTTCGCTCTTGCCATTTTGCAAGTCTCCTTTAAGGGTCGAAATCGAGGCTTGGCCTACGCTTAAATTACCGATTCCGCAAGCGAGAACGTCAGATTTTAACTGTAGCGCTATGTCCTCCCTTGCGTCACGGGAATTTTTGGGGCACTTTTTGTGCGCCGCAACACAAGGAAGAACAATGACCGACAGAAATACCTTATTCCGTTCCGTATTATATATGCCTGGTTCGAAAGTTCGAGCCCTGGAAAAGGCGAAGGCGTTAGATGTGGACGCATTGATCTTTGATCTGGAAGATGCGGTTAGTCCTGACGAAAAGCCTATGGCGCGTGACTTGGTTTGCGAGGCTGTGAAAGCTGGCGGGTACGGGCGTCGCGCGATTGTTATTCGGGTCAACGGGTTGGATTCGGAATGGGGGATGGACGATCTGGCGGCGGCTTGTGCGGCTGGGCCGGATGCTATTTTGATACCTAAGGTCAGTACTGCCGATGATTTGAAACAGGTTGAAAAGCTGATGAAGGCTTTCGGTGTGACGCAGAAAACCCGCATCTGGGCGATGATGGAAACGCCGTTGGGTATTTTGAATGCACAGGAAATCGCGGCGGCGACTCCGATGTTGGAAGCTTTCGTGCTGGGCACTAACGATCTGGTGAAGGAGCTGTTCGCGGCGCATACGCCTGATCGCGCGCCAGTTATGACAGCGTTGTCGATGTGCTTATTGGCGGCGCGGGCCTACGGGCTGATCTGTGTGGACGGGGTGTATAATGCTTTCAAGGATGATGATGGTTTGCGCTCGGCATGTCAGCAAGGGCGCGACATGGGGTTTGATGGCAAAACCTTGAT
>DFBD01000053.1:1192-6645 GCA_002367255.1 Rhodobacterales bacterium UBA3089
TGGCGCAGACATATGTGGACGCCTTTAACGAGGCCAAGGCCAAAGGCGAAGGGGTTGCAGTGGTTAACGGCAAGATCGTTGAGAATTTGCACGTGGAAACCGCACAAAAACTGTTGGGTAAAGCGGCTGCCATTGCTAGTGTTACTGAAAATTAACAAAGGGGGTTTCCATGGCACTTTTAATTGCTGGCGTTCTGATCTGGGCACTTGCTCATATGTTTAAAGGGTTGATGCCGGAGGCGCGGGCTTCAATCGATGCGAAAATTGGTGCGGGTCCTGCGAAGGGGGCTGTTTCGGTGATTTTCCTCGCATCCATCTTGATGATGGTGTTCGGATTTATGGCTGCGGGTGAGCAGGCCGTTTACGAGCCACCTAGCTGGGGCGCTGTGGTTAACAATCTGCTAATGGTAGTGGCCGTGTTCCTTATGGGCGCCGGTAGCGGCAAGGGGATATCCCCTACATTGTTGCGCCACCCGATGCTGACAGGCGTTATCGTTTGGTCTGGCGGGCATCTGTTGGCGAATGGCGATATGCGGTCTATCGTTCTGTTTGGCGGGTTGGGTATCTGGGCCGCGCTCAATATGCTTGTGATCAACATGCGAGACGGCGCGTGGGAACGTCCGGAAGCCGGCCCAATTAAGGCCGACATAAAAACCGTTGTGATTTCGTTAATACTATTCGCCGTGATCGCAGCCATCCATCACTTTATTGGCCCGTCACCGTTCGGAGGATAACATGCTTGTTTACCGTTTATTAACCGAGGATGACACCTCGGCCTTTTGTCATAAAGTTACCGAGGCGCTTTCGAAAGGTTGGCAGCTTGAGGGTAGCCCAACCATGGCTTTCGATGATGCGCGCGGTATTATGCGTTGTGCGCAGGCGGTGGTTAAGGATTTCGACGGGGAATACTCGGCTGATATGAAATTGGGGCAAGTGTAAATGTCAAAGACTAGCGCCGGCAATTTTTTCGAGGATTATGCGGTTGGGCAAGTCTTGACCCATGCTGTGCCCCGCACGATTTCGGGTGGGGAGCGAGCGGCTTATACCTCCCTCTACCCCACACGGTTTGCGTTGTATTCGTCGGACGAATTTGCTCGTGCCTGTGGCTTGCCGCAAAGCCCGATCGAGGATTTGGCGGCGTTTCATATTGTTTTTGGCAAATCTGTGCCGGATGTTTCCCTGAACGCAGTTGCCAACCTTGGCTATGCCGAGGGGCGGTTTTTGCTGCCGGTTTATGCAGGCGATACGCTGACGACCACCTCCGAAGTGATTGGTGTGAAGCAGAATTCCAACGGTAAGACGGGCGTCGTCTGGGTGCGATCAACTGGACGCAATCAACGTGGCGAAGTCGTGCTGGAATACGTGCGTTGGGTGATGGTTCGTAAACGGGATGTTAACGCGCCTGCCCCTGAACCGGTGATTCCGGATCTGAAAGCGGGATTGACGATTAAGCATTTGGTGATCCCCGAGGGGCTGGATTTCGGCAATTATGATTTTGACCTGGCGGGGGAAGCGCATCGGTGGGGCGACTACGATATTGGCGAGAAAATCGACCACGTGGACGGTGTGACCATCGAGGAAGCCGAGCATATGATGGCGACGCGGCTTTGGCAAAACACTGCCAAGGTACATTTTGATGCAACCAACAGGCCGGATGGCAAACGGTTGATATATGGCGGGCATGTAATTTCGATGGCGCGGGCGCTGTCGTTCAACGGGTTGGCCAATGCGCAGATGATTGTTGGAATTAATGCGGGCGCACACGCAAACCCTTGTTTTGCGGGTGATACAATTCGGGTTTGGTCCGAGGTTCTGGATAAATCCAAGATAAGCGACAGTGTTGGTGCGCTGCGAATGCGGCTTGTAGCGACCAAGGGGCCTTCGGCGAATTTCCCGTTGCGAGGGGCAGATGGCAAGTATGACCCTGATGTGCTGCTTGACTTGGACTACTGGTGTCTGGTTCCCTGCTGACATTCAAATAGGGATTCGTAATGCAGAAATTTATTACGCTGTTGCTTGTTGGCTTAATCGCCTCGACAGCGGCAGAGGCGAAGAAGCAGACCAAAGGTGGTGACCCTATTGTGGTTTCGCCCGAAGATCTGGACAGCTCGGTTATGTCGTATGTAGAGGCAAACGTACTGGCGACGATGTATCACGAGTTGGCGCATGCGCTTATTGAAGGGTTATCCCTGCCGGTTTTCAGCCGTGAGGAAGATGCGGCAGATACGTTTGTGGTCGTGATCACGGACCAGTTTTTTAACGCAAAGGAAGCCGAACAACTGACTTGGGCGAGCGCGGATCAGTATGCGCGTGACGCCGAAGAGGCGGAAAAGAAGGGGTTGGAGCCAGCTGTATGGGACACACATTCACTGGACTTACAGCGGTATTACAACCTGATTTGCCTATATTACGGTGGCGACGTGGATACCCGCGATGATTTCGCCGAGGAAAATGGCCTGCCGCATGATCGCGCCGAGACTTGCAAAGAAGAGCGCGAGTTGGCAGAGCGGTCCTGGGGGGCGGTTTTGGATGACATAAAGCGCACGCAGGCGGGGCCGGATTGGATCACGCTGGATGAAGACGTGGATACGCTCGGAAATTCCTATGTGCTTGCCGCGCAGGGTGTAATTCGCAAAGAAGTGGCCCGTTTGAACGAACGCTTTGCCCCTGACTTGGAGGTAAAAGTCGTGATCGAAAACTGCAATCAAGAAAACGCGTTCTATTCCCCGAGCGAGGGAAAAATTACTATGTGCAACGAGCTGTCTCGTTCATACGTACATGATTGATTTCATTATGTGATCACACAAATTATTATAGTGATCACAAAAAACGATATCTGGGATGGATCGCGGAAAAACCTAAGTGGCGGGGTGGGCAAATAAAAATGGTCACATTAACGTCGCGTTAGAATTCCATATGCAGTATGCTTCGGCATACGCAGGCTGATACAGCCGTTTGAAAAGGGGAAGACATGGCCGATGTAAACCGGGGCAACCGCCCACTTTCACCGCATCTTTCAATATACCGCACGCAGATCACTATGATTACGTCGATCACGCACCGGATTACCGGCGTTGGGATGACGCTGGGCGCAGTGCTGATCGTATGGTGGTTTCTCGCCGCCTCGACAGGGCCGGAGTATTTCGCTGTTGCTGACGCGGTGCTGACAAGCTGGTTCGGGGCGCTGGTACTGATCGGTTCGCTTTGGGCGCTTAGCTATCATTTTTGTAACGGCATCCGGCATTTGTTCTGGGACGTTGAGCAAGGATTGGAGATGGAGACGGCGCGTAAGACAGGATACGCTGTTTTTGCTGGCTCGATTGTGCTGACGATCCTGACGCTGATTGTGATATAGGGGAAAAACATGAGCTACCTTACTGACAAAAAACGGGTTACGGGCCTTGGTTCTGCCAAGGATGGCACCGGCCATTTCATTTCCCAGCGTGTCACAGCGATTGCGCTGGTGCCGCTTGCAATACTGTTTGTGCTGCCGTTTGGTTATAACCTCGGTGCTGGATATGATCGTGTAGTCGAGGCATATTCACACCCCGTTAATGCCATCGTAGCGATTATGTTTATCTTTACGATTTTCACCCACCTTCGCCTTGGCCTTCAGGTGGTGATCGAAGATTACGTTCATGGTCACGGCGCGCGTAGTGCGCTGCTGATCGCTAATACCTTGTTCTGCTGGATGTTTGGTTTGACTGGCGTTTTCGCCATCGCCAAAATCGCCCTTTAAAATACGCGGAGGCCACAATGGCTGCTTACGAATATATTGATCATAATTATGACGTTGTTGTTGTTGGCGCTGGTGGCGCTGGCCTGCGGGCAACGCTGGGCATGGCCGAGCAGGGGTTGAAAACCGCCTGCGTAACCAAGGTTTTCCCGACGCGTTCCCACACGGTTGCCGCGCAGGGCGGCATCGCGGCGTCTTTGTCGAACATGGGGCCGGATAACTGGCAGTGGCATATGTATGACACGGTCAAAGGTTCGGACTGGCTGGGTGACATGGATGCGATGGAGTATCTGGTGCGCGAAGCCCCCAAAGCGGTGTATGAACTGGAGCATTATGGCGTTCCGTTTTCGCGCACCGAAGAAGGCAAGATTTACCAGCGGCCATTTGGCGGGCACACGACTGAATTCGGTGAAGGCCCTCCGGTGCAGCGCACATGTGCTGCGGCTGACCGTACCGGTCACGCGATGTTGCATACGCTTTATGGACAGTCCCTGAAAAATAATGCCGAGTTTTATATCGAGTATTTCGCGATTGATCTAATCATGTCGGATGATGGGCAGTGTCAGGGCATCCTTGCATGGAAGCTGGATGACGGCACGTTGCACCGTTTCAATGCCAAGATGACAGTACTGGCAACGGGTGGTTATGGCCGTGCGTTCTTTAGCTGTACATCGGCGCATACTTGTACGGGCGACGGCAACGGTATGTTGGCACGGCAAGGCAAGGCATTGCAGGACATGGAGTTCGTGCAGTTTCACCCCACCGGTATTTATGGTGCGGGCATGTTGATTACCGAAGGCGCGCGTGGTGAGGGTGGTTACTTGACCAACTCCGAAGGCGAGCGGTATATGGAACGCTATGCGCCGACCTATAAGGATTTGGCATCCCGTGATGTAGTTTCGCGTTGCTCGACCATCGAAATTCGCGAAGGGCGCGGTGTTGGGCCAAACAAGGACCACGTTAATTTGCATCTTGATCACCTGCCACCCGAGGTTCTGGCCGAACGTCTTCCGGGCATTTCCGAAAGCGCCAAGATTTTCGCAGGCGTTGACCTGACGAAGGAACCGATTCCGGTTCTGCCGACGGTTCACTATAATATGGGTGGTATTCCGACTAACTATATGGGGCAGGTTTTGGACCCGACCGCTGACGATCACGACCGTATCCTTCCCGGTCTTATGGCCGTGGGCGAAGCAAGCTGTGCATCTGTGCACGGGGCCAACCGTTTGGGGTCGAACTCGTTAATCGATCTGGTGGTATTTGGCCGCGCGGCTGCGATAAAAGCGGGTGAGGTTGTTGACCCGAACACACCAAACCCACCGTTAAATACCGATTCGCTGGATCAGGCGATGGAACGGTTTGACGGTCTGCGTCATGCTAACGGTTCTATTCCAACGGCGGATATGCGCATGGACATGCAAGCCACGATGCAAACAGATGCGGCGGTGTTCCGGTCAAATAAGTCCTTGGCTGAAGGGGCTGAAAAAATGTCCTCTATTGCCGCGAAGATGGGTGACTTGAAGGTCACGGATCGTTCTATGGTGTGGAATAGCGACCTTATGGAGACATTGGAGTTGACCAATCTAATGCCAAATGCGCTTGCTACCATCGTATCCGCCGAAGCCCGTAAAGAGTCACGTGGGGCGCATGCGCATGAAGATTATCCGGATCGGGATGATGTAAATTGGCGCAAGCACACGCTGGCAAAGGTTGACGAC
>DFBD01000138.1:0-3830 GCA_002367255.1 Rhodobacterales bacterium UBA3089
GAAGCGAGGCCACGCCCAACCGAACAGGGCGGGAGCCTTCCCTAATCCTGTACTGGTGGCCTGACTGCTGCGTGCAGAGTTTCGATTTCTTTGAACCCCACGCTGCAATAAATCCCGCGGGCAACATCATGGGCGTCGGCGTGCATGATCAATGTTATGCCCGGATGTGTTGCCAAGCCATAATTGGAAACGTGATGAACCATCGCGCGACAAATACCTTGGCGGCGGTGTTCAGAGGCGGTTTCAACAGATTGAAAACGCCCAACGCCATCGCCAAAGAACAATCCAAGATCGGCAACCAGTTCTTCACCCTTGAAAGCACCCCACCAATTGCCAAGCCCCTGATCGGCCATCCGGCGATAGTTCGCGAAACTCTTTTCTTTATATCGACGGTATTCATCCATCGGGATCTGCGGGAAACCATCACGGACCTGGGCATCAATGACGGCCAACCATTCTGCATCCGTGCGGATTTGGCGAAACTCCACGCCGCTTGGCGCTGGTTTGTCTGTGTGAGCCGATTGCGTTGCCAGAACCGAGGTTTCGTCAATTGTAAACCCGGCTTTTTTGAACTCTTCCAGCGCCTCGGGGACTGGTGAGGAACTTGGAAGCCATTGGAATGCATGGTGGCGCACTTCGGGAAAGGGCGCGAAAATTTCATCAAACCGCGCCATCCAGTGCGAAAGGTCGCCCACGGCTGGTGGCCCTGCATACAGTAGAAAGTTTCCAAAGAAATAATCAGGGTTCTTTGGCGTTCGCACAGAACTACAATCGCCGTGATCGGTCATAACCCCTTCGAATCCGTGAAAGATAAATTCCGACTGCAAGCCTTTTGACGTGATTTCCATATCTCGTCCCCTAACGAAAAGTTGTTCTGCCCAATTCAGATAGGCCACGACGCCCCCCGTATCCAGCGTTATAATGAACCGGAAGGAGTGCTATTGATGAAATTTATCCTCTCGATCTTGGCCATGATGACTCTGGGAACAACGGTCTTAGCGCAAGAACCGAACCACCTGTTGGGGCAAGACTCGCCCTATTTGCAGCAACATCTTTACAACGAGGTGGACTGGTATCCGTGGGGCGACGAGGCCTTGGCCAAAGCCCGCACCGAGGGCAAGCCGGTATTCCTGTCGATCGGCTATTCGTCCTGCCATTGGTGCCACGTGATGGAGGAGGAGAGTTTCGAGAGCGCTGTCATCGGGGCATTTCTTAACGAACATTACGTTTCCATTAAGATTGATCGCGAACAGCGTCCTGATCTTGACGAACAATTCATGTTGGTTACGCAATCGTTAACCGGTAGTGGCGGATGGCCGAATTCTGTATTTCTGACCAGCAATGCCGATCCGTTTTATGCGGGCACGTATTTTCCGCCGGACACATTCCTTAGTGTCCTGCGCCAGATTAACGACGCGTGGCAGGCCGATAGCGCGGGCCTTAGCGCCAATGCTAAGGAGTTCAGCACGTTGATCCGCGATTATATGAACAGCTCTGCCGCAGCGAAAGATTTGACGCCGGAGGCGGTGCGCGCGGCGGCTAACAGTATATTAACCGACATTGACGAATTTAACGGTGGGCTTGGGGTTTCGCCCAAGTTCCCGCGTGAATCGACCTTCCTGTTCCTGTTGGATCAAGCGGAGCGTGATGGCGACGTTGAAATGCTGGGTGCCGTATTGGGCGCGCTGGACGGGATGTTGATGGGTGGAATTCACGACCATGTTGGGGGCGGGTTCCATCGGTATTCGACGGACCCCGAATGGCATGTGCCGCACTTTGAAAAGATGCTGTATAATCAGGCGTTGATCGGGCGGTTACTGGTACGCGCGTGGGATATTACCGGCGAGGTGCGGTATCGTCGTGCCGCTGAACGGACGTTCGACTATGTTCTGCGCGAAATGCGAGACCCCGCTGGCGGATTCTATTCGGCGCAGGATGCGGATTCGCTGGATGAAAACGGCAAGCTGGAGGAAGGCGTTTTTTACGCGTGGAATCCGGCGGAAGTTCGGGCGGTATTGGGCGCGGATGCGGATTATGTGATTGATACGTTCAACATTACCGAAGTCGGAAATTTCGAGGGGTCGAACTCGATCCACCTGACTGCCGAGGCGGATTTCGCCCTTCTTGATCCGTTGTTGGACAAAATGCGGGCGGCGCGGTTGCAGCGGCCCGTACCGTTCACGGATCGCAAAGTTGTGGTGTCGTGGAACGCCATGATGATCGAAACCCTCGCCGAGGCGGGGTATGTGTTTGAGAGGCCGGATTATTACGAGGCGGCGGCGCAGGCGGCCTCGTTCATATTGTCTGACATGGTTAATGGCGACGATCTGTTGCGGGTTAGCCTTGACGGAAGCNNCCAGCATTGACGGCCAACTGGCGGATTATGCGGGCATGGGATTGGCATTGCTGGCATTGCATGATTACGGGTCGGGGGCGGATTGGTTAACGGATGCGGATCGTATGGCGGTAGAAGTGTCCAGACGGTTTACCGAACAGGATGGCCCTTACCGTATGACCGAAACAGTCGAGGGCTTGGGGGCATTCTATCCGGTTGACGATTCCGAGATTCCGGCGGGGAATGCCTTGGCGTTGAATTTACTGGTCGGTCTGGGAAACCGGATGGAAGCGCCACTTTACACTCAACAAGCGTTGGTATTAGCGGCAGCTTTGTCTGCCAATGCGCTGGCCGCGCCGGAAGTGCGGGGGTACACGTTGATCGGCTCGCAGGCGTTGACGTTGGGGGCAACGGGGAACGTGCGCTCGGTCGCTAGCGGGGCTGTACGGGTGGCGGCGGATATTGATCGGGCGGCGGGGACGCTTACGGTGCGGATTAAAGTGAAGGACGGCTGGCATGTGAACGCACATAAGCCGCTGGAGGATTACTTTATCCCAACGGAATTGACTATTGGAGGCGTTGCGGTTGGCGTTTACCCTGAACCACTGGTCAAGGCACTGACGTTCAACGACGAATTACTGGCGTTATATGAAGGTGAGCTTGAGTTGGCTGGCGTCATTCCTGACTCGGTTCCGGCGACGGCTGTACTGACGGTTCAGGCCTGTAGCGATGAAATTTGCCTTCAGCCAAGGGAGGTCCGGTTTACCCTTTGGTAAGGCGTAAAAACACCTGAACGTCGGCGACATTGGTGCCCGTCGCGCCTGTCATCAGCAAATCACCCGCAGCCTGAAGGGCGGCGTAACTATCGTTGTTCGCTAGCAACGCTTCGGGGTTTTCGCCTGCGTCGCGGATACGCTGCACAGTATGCTTGTCCACAATTCCACCCGCCGCATCGGTAGGCCCATCGCGCCCGTCCGTACCGCCGCTAAGGAATAGCCAATCGCCCAGGTCTTCGTTTTCGGCCAGCATAGCCACCCGTAAGGCCAATTCCTGATTGCGACCACCTTTGCCG
This sequence comes from Rhodobacterales bacterium UBA3089, assembly GCA_002367255.1. Classification (GTDB taxonomy): domain Bacteria; phylum Pseudomonadota; class Alphaproteobacteria; order Rhodobacterales; family Rhodobacteraceae; genus NORP23. Next base: position 3,408 of record DFBD01000138.1, read on the forward strand.
TTTCCGCGAATGGTTACGGTCGTTTCGCCGCCAAAAAGTAGCGTCTCGGCAAGGTTTTGACGGGCAGACTGTAGGATAAACTGCGCAGCGTCTTCGACATCCCCTGTTAAGGTATCGCTAACGATTATCCCGCCAGCGGAGGCAGCTCGCATGGCGCGCAAGCTGTGTGTATTTGAACCAATCAGAGTATTTTCCGACTGAACCTGCACTGCTTCGAGGGCGTTAACGTTTAGGTAATCCTGAACGGACGCCGGCATCTGCGTAAATACGTTAAGGTTTATTAACAACTCCCGCGCAGCTGCGCGACTGGTAATCGGCGCGACCGTCGGGCCACTGGCAATCACGCGCAGATCGTCCCCGATCACGTCGGACAGGATAAACCCGCGGATTTTCGCGGGCGCGGCCAAGCGCGCCAAGCCGCCA
>DFBD01000138.1:3841-5198 GCA_002367255.1 Rhodobacterales bacterium UBA3089
CCCAGCAGAATACGGCTGACCTCGGCTTTATCGGAAAGGCTAACGCCCTCGACTGGTGCTGGCAGTAGGGCCGAGCCGCCGCCACTAATCAACGCCAAAACCACATCGTCCGCCTTCGTTGTTTGCAGCAGATCAATGACAGCCCGCCCTGCGGCCTGACCGTTTTCGTCAGGCACAGGATGCCCTGCCGCCATGACAGCGCAACGCTCTATTTCGCGGGCGTTCTCGTAATTCGTGACCGCGATCGCCTCAAACGCTGCGTCTTTCGGCAGGTTGGCGATCGCCTCTTCCATCATCGCACAAGCGGCTTTGCCTATGCTGATTAGAACATATCGCCCAGCTATTGTGGGCAGGTCAACCAAATGTGGGCGGAGCGCCAGCGCAGGATCGGCGGCCTTCACCGCCGCCTTGAACAGCTGCACCGCCCGTTGGCGCATCAGAAAAAGGCCTGAAGGCCGGTTTGGGCGCGCCCCAAGATCAACGCGTGGACGTCGTGGGTGCCCTCGTACGTGTTGACGGTTTCAAGGTTCAGCATGTGGCGCATGATCTGGAATTCCTCGGAAATACCGTTGCCGCCGTGCATGTCGCGTGACATCCGCGCGATATCCAGCGCTTTGCCGCAGTTGTTACGTTTGATGATAGAGACCATCTCGGGCGCTGCGCGACCCTCGTCCATCAAGCGACCAACACGAAGCGAGGCTTGCAAGCCCAGCGCAATTTCGGACTGCATATCGGCGAGTTTCTTTTGGTACAGTTGGGTCTGTGCCAGTGGCTTGTTGAACTGTTTGCGGTCCAACCCGTATTGACGGGCAGAGCGCCAGCAGAATTCAGCCGCGCCCAGCGCACCCCAGCTAATGCCGTAACGGGCGCGGTTCAGACAGCCGAACGGGCCTTTCAGGCCTTCGACATCTGGCAGGATCGCATCTTCGGGGATTTCAACGTTATCCATAACAATTTCGCCGGTAATCGAGGCGCGAAGCGACAGCTTCCCGGCGATTTTCGGGGTGGACAAACCCTTGGTGCCTTTATCCAGAATGAAGCCCCGGATTTTCCCGCCATGTGCATCGGATTTCGCCCAAACGACGAATACATCCGCCACTGGTGAATTGGATATCCACATTTTGGAGCCGTTCAGCACATACCCGCCCTGCACCTTCGTGGCGCGGGTTTTCATACCGTTCGGGTCTGATCCCGCATCGGGTTCGGTCAGGCCGAAACACCCGATCCATTCGCCGGACGCCAGTTTAGGCAGGTATTTCACGCGCTGTTCTTCAGAGCCGTAGGCGTAGATCGGGTACATAACCAACGAGGATTGTACCGACATCATGGAACGATACCCGCTGTCGACTTTTTCAAT
>DFBD01000198.1 GCA_002367255.1 Rhodobacterales bacterium UBA3089
CGCCGATGTCCTTGCCAATTTCGCTCTTGAACAGACATATTTTCGGCAGCCATCAGAAAATCGAGTGGTACTTCGAACACTTCCTCTACCTCGCCTGCATCAATCACAGGGTTAAAATCACTCGCCAACCCGACAAAAGGCGTAACCGTGAAGTTCGTTACCATTTCATGCACATCCAATGCCCCGATCATCTGAACGGCCGTAGTTGGCAAACCAATCTCCTCCTCGGCCTCGCGCAAAGCAGCCGCTTCGGTGGATTCTCCAAGCTCGACCTTCCCGCCTGGAAAGGCAACCTGCCCAGCGTGATGTTTCAAATGTGAGGCCCGCTTGGTTAGAATAACCTGCCAACCACCCTGACGCTCAATCAGCGGAATCAGAACTGCCGCGGGGCGCAGAGACCGTTCCGGCAGGGCCGCCTTTATGGTGGGATTCAAGTCATAGTCAGACGAACCCTCAGATGGCCCCGCCTGCACAGCCTTCGTCAGATGGTCGAGGGTTATCACAATAAATGACCGCTCTTCTTGGCTTTGGTTGCAAGGTAATCAACGTTATGCGGGTTTTCCCCAACCATTAGCGGAACGCGTTCATCTACACTAACACCCGATGCTTCCATCTTCGCGACCTTCGCCGGATTGTTTGTCATCAGACGAACCGAATTAAAGCCCATCGCCTTCAGCATCTCTGCACCAAGCCGAAAATCCCGCTCGTCATCTTCGAATCCCAAGCGGTGGTTCGCCTCAACCGTATCAAACCCCTGATCCTGCAAAGCATAGGCGCGCATCTTATTGGCAAGACCAATCCCGCGCCCCTCTTGATTCATATATAGTAAAACTCCAGCGCCTTCTTCCCCGATCTGCGCCAGTGCCGCCCGCAACTGCGGCCCGCAATCACATTTCAACGATCCCAGCAAATCACCTGTGAAACAAGCCGAGTGCAAGCGCGACAGAACCGGAACCGCGCGGTCTGGATTTCCAATTTCAATCGCATAATGCTCCTCTCCACCATCACGGGGGCGGAAAACACGTACGCGGCCCTGCTTGGAAACCTCCAACGGGACACGAGCGGCAGAAACTTCCGTCAATTCGGACACTTCGTCCATACCCAAAAGATCAGTCGCTTCAATCCGATTCAGGCCATATTTATTCGCCAAAGATTCTACCTGATCCCGCCCAAGGGACAAAACAACCGCCGCAGGCAACAAATGTGCCCGCTTCGCCAATGCGATACTGGCACGGTGAATATCGGCCCCAGCCCCGCGGATTACCTGAAACGGGCCTTTCATCGGTGCGGTCAAATCCTGTGACGGGTCGGCCATCGCATGCACCCACGCGATGCCTGCATCCGCAGGAATAACGACCCGTGCGACGTCGCCATCATACGCAGCCGTTTTTAGCGTCGTCGCGCGGCGCAATGTTATCGCCAGTTCCACGATCCCCGCCATACCCCGTAAATCGGCCAATCGTTCGGCACTGACAACCTCGGCCGCCAAAACCAGCGCCCCATTATCACCATCAAACACGGCAATAGGCACACCGACACGTATGTCACTCCCCATACGGGCGATGCGTTCCTCTCGATTCAAAGCTAGGGTCATGGGATTCTGCCAGAAATGTTTCAGTTCTTTTCATACATATATCCCCTAGCCATCGGAATTGAAACATTTCCCGCAAAAGTGACACGCCTGTGTGAGCGATTGATGCAAAACCTTGCAAACGACCTGTTTTCACAACAATTATTAAGGACACCGCACGAAGGAGTCGGAAAAATGAGTAGCATTAAGAAAATATTGATGGTCGATGACGAGGAAGACCTGCGCGAAGCCCTCGCCGATCAGTTGGTAATGACCGATGAGTTCGATGTATTCGAAGCCGGAACTGGCGCGGAAGGGTTAAAAAAAGCTAAAGAAGCGCTTTATGACCTAATCATCCTCGATGTTGGCCTACCCGACATGGATGGCCGTGAACTTTGTCGCCTAATGCGTAAACAAGGTGTTAAGGCGCCAATTTTGATGCTGACGGGCCACACAACGGACTCCGATACCATTCTTGGCCTGGATGCAGGTGCAAACGATTACGTCTCCAAACCCTTCAAGTTTCCCGTGCTACTGGCCCGCATCCGCGCCCAGCTTCGTCAGCACGAACAATCCGAGGACGCCGTTTTTACCATTGGGCCATATACGTTCAAACCTGCCGCTAAAATGCTGCTGGATGATGACGAAAAGAAAATCCGCCTGACGGAAAAGGAAACCAACATCCTGAAGTTCCTTTACCGCGCCAACGAATCCATTGTCGCCCGCGATGTGCTACTACACGAGGTCTGGGGCTATAACGCTGGCGTCACCACGCACACTTTGGAAACCCACATCTATCGCTTGCGCCAAAAAATCGAGCCTGATCCATCGAACGCACGCCTGTTGGTTACCGAGAGCGGCGGATACCGCCTCGCCTCTTAAGAATTCCTCCCTGAGACTTGAGCCCGCTGCGTCAATCGTAGCGGGTCTTTTTTTGGTGTTGAAAACTACTAAATCGGTTTAGTAGTTTATTAAGAACCATTCCCGAAGCCGGAGAAATCACATGGCCCTTACTGTCTGCACTTGGAACATCAACTCTGTCCGTCTGCGCGAACCTTTGGTTCTTAAGTTGTTGAAGGAAGAGGCACCGGACGTTCTGTGTCTTCAGGAGTGCAAATCCCCGACGGATAAAATCCCGACTGAGAATTTCACGGCAATGGGTTACAACCTGATCGCACGTGGACAAAAGGGATATAACGGCGTAGCCATCCTTTCCCGCCTGCCGATGGTTGATGCAGGCCACCGGGATTTTTGCGAAAAGGGTGATGCGCGGCATGTGTCCGGGCAGTTGGAAAACGGCGTGACCATTCACAATTATTACATTCCTGCGGGTGGCGATGAAGCTGACCGGGAAAAGAACGAAAAGTTCGGCCATAAGCTCGACTTTCTGACAGAAATGCGCGACTGGTTTCTCCGCGAAACCCCGCAAAAGTCTATTCTGGTCGGTGACCTAAACATCGCCCCGCGTGAAGATGACGTTTGGGATCACAAAAAACTGCTGAAAGTTGTCAGTCATACTCCGATCGAGGTCGAACACCTCGCCGCCGCCCAAGATGCCGGAAATTGGGTAGACATAACACGCCAAGACATTCCAGACGGCAAATTTTACAGCTGGTGGTCGTACCGCGCCAAAGACTGGGATACAGCCGACAAAGGACGTCGTTTGGACCATATTTGGGCCACCGATGACATCTCAAACACGGCGCATTCCAGCCGTTTGTTGCGCGATGCACGCGGGTGGGAACGCCCGTCTGACCATGCACCCTTGTTTGCGAGCTTTGACCTGTGATCGAAGCAACTCTAGAAAACTCCGTCGGGCGAATTACGTTGAATAGACCCGAAGTTCATAATTCTCTTACACGGGAAACGATGAACAATATCCGTGCCGTTTTGAAAGACTGGGCAAACAGCGACATTCGTGTGCTGGTTCTAACAGGAACGGGTAAAAGTTTTTGCTCGGGCGTATCCCTTGGCGATGTCGGAACCGGCGATTGGTCAAACAACCCGCTGACAGCTCTGTGCGATGCACTTGAAAATTTCCACACTCCGACAATTTGCGCCTTGAATGGTGGAGTTTACGGCGGCGGAGTCGAGCTGGCCCTTTCGTGTGACTTTCGTGTTGGAACCGAAGGTATGAAAATGTTCGTTCCTGCGGTGAAAATTGGCGTTCATTACGATGCGGCCGGGATTGGGCGATATGTCCAAAAGCTCGGCTCGCAAACCGCACGGCGAGTGTTCCTGTTAGCAGAAAAGTTTGAAGATCACGCACTTCTCGATATCGGGTTCCTCGACTATCTCGTGGCTGCTGATAAGCTAGGCGAACGCGTTGATGACCTCACATCCACCATTAATAGTGCCGCGCCACTCGCCGTTCAGGGCATGAAGCGCACCATTCTGGAAACGAGTCGCGGATCCTTGGACACCGAGGCGGCTGAACAACGTACCGCACAATGTTTCGCGTCAGAAGATCATCGCGAAGGCCTCGCGGCCCTATCGGAAAAGCGCAATCCGGTTTTCAAAGGCCGTTAACCGAGTTTCGCCCGCCCTGACGCAGACTCGCGATAGAACCTGTAACTTACCGACTCGGCAATATGGTGGCGCTGAACGATACGTTCGCCTTCCAAATCCGCAATCGTCCGGCTTACGCGCAATATACGGTGGTAAGCCCGCGCGCTCATCCGAAAATGCTCCGCCATATCGCCCAACAACTTGCGGCCTTCTGTTGTAGGTTCGGCAATGACTTCCAGCAAGGCGCCTTCGGCGTCCGAATTCGTTGACATACCTTCGTAATCTGCAAATCGTTCCCGTTGAATTTCACGCGCTAGGGCAACCCGATACGCAATATCCGCCGAGCCTTCGGTAGCAGGCGGTTGCGACAGGTCTGAAACCTCGACCGGTGGTATTTCCACCTTAATATCAAACCGATCCATCAAAGGCCCCGAAATGCGCCCCAGATACTCATCGCCACACAGCGGTACCCTCGCACACGCCCGTTCGGGGTCTGTCATAAAGCCACATTTACAGGGGTTTGCGGCCGCCAGCAGCATAAATTTACACGGGTACCGCACATGTGCGTTTGCGCGGGCCACTATCACATCGCCTGTTTCGACAGGTTGGCGCAGGGTCTCCAACACAGCACGGGCAAATTCGGGGAACTCATCTAGAAACAGCACACCATTATGCGCCAGTGAAATCTCGCCCGGTTTGGCGTTGCGCCCGCCGCCCACGATCGCGGCCATCGAAGCCGTGTGATGCGGTGTACGAAACGGCCGCGTCCGTGAAATACCGCCTTCTTCCAACATCCCCGCCAACGAGTGGATCATCGAGGTTTCCAGCGCCTCGGTTGGATCAAGCGGCGGCAAAATTCCGGGCAGTCGGGCCGCAAGCATCGATTTGCCTGCCCCCGGTTCGCCAATCATAAAGAAATGGTGTCGGCCAGCCGCTGCAATCTCCATCGCACGTTTGGCTTTTTCTTGCCCTTTGACATCCCGCAAATCGCGGGTGGAAATATCCGTATGCACCTCGCCGGGTTCGGACGCTGACAAGACCTTTCGCCCGTTGAAATGGTTAACCAAATCCAGCAGCGAATTCGGCGCAGTAACCTGCACCGCCCCAACCCACGCCGCCTCTGACCCGCAGCTTTTGGGGCAGACCAACCCAAAATCCGCCTCCGCCGCAGCCATCGCGGCGGGCAATGCCCCGACGACAGGCACCAAGGTGCCATCCAACGACAGTTCCCCAAGGCAAACCTGCCGCGCAGCCTCGTCCTTTGGGATAATATCCATCGCGGCCAGCAAACTCATGGCAATGGGTAGGTCGAAATGCGAACCCTCCTTCAACAAATCGGCAGGCGAAAGGTTGATCGTGATCCGTTTAGCAGGCAGCGCCAACCCCATGGAGGTAATCGCCGCCCGCACCCTTTCCTTGGACTCAGACACCGCTTTATCAGGCAGGCCAACCATATTGAACGCGGGAATACCGGGCGCGAGCGAGCATTGCACCTCGATCAGCTTGGCTTCAACGCCTTGAAAAGCAACAGTGTAAGCGCGCGCAATCATGAGGACTCCTGTTCCTAAAAGAACACTTGTCGCGCATTAACCATTTATTTTTCGTTAATTTTTAGACATTCGGCCACGGAATTGTTTCCAGATCCATATCATAGCCTGGCTGGATATAGTTCTCAGCCAACCCGCCTGCTCGCCACTCTTTGAAGGCTGTGTCAGTGATTGTCGTTTGAACATAGTCACTTGCCACTGCGCTCATTGGCAAATCATATGTTTGCAATCGTGTAGCAAGTGGCGCATAGAAAGCATCTGCGATGGAATACTCCCCGAATAACCACGGCCCATTTGCACCCCAACGAGACCGTGCCTTGTTCCAAATTACTTCGATACGGGCGATGTCGGATAGTACTGCGTCCGTGGGCGTGAAGCCCCTATAACAATGGCGCAAATTCATCGTACAGTCATTACGTAGCGATCCGAAACCGGAATGCATTTCTGCGGTGATTGAACGCGCAAACCCTCGGGCGATTGGGTCTTGGGGCCACATGTTTTTGTCAGGGTGGCGCTCGGCCAATGTTTCGGCGATGGCTAAGGTGTCGGATACAATTACAGGGCCGCCCTGTGTATCAAACCGGATAGCTGGCACCAGTCGCCCATCGCCAAAATTTTTCAGCATGGCAACAAATTCGGGAGAATACATACGCGCGCTTTGCACATCCACCGGAATGTCGAACTTTGCGAAAAGCAGCCAGCCGCGTAGGGACCAGCTGGAATAAGTTTTATCACCGATTGCTAAAGAATACATTATCAGACCTCCCTTTTCTTTCAACGTACGCAAGGCTGTGCGCTACGTCCAATCAGAAAACGGGATGGTATATATCACGGCAGATGATTTACCCCATGCACCCGCCATGATTTGGAGGAATGCAGATAATCCAGTCGCGTAACCGACAGGTTGTCGATTTTGAAGGCGAACGCCGCTTTTGCGTTCATCCCGCTGGCACGTTGCAGGGCGGCCAAGATGGCAGCGAAATGGCCGACTATGATGATATCACCTGTGCCGTGATCCGTGATAATCGTATCTACAGCACTGGAGATCCGTGCAGATAAATCATTCCAGCTTTCGCCATTCGGGGGTGCAATAGCTCCAGGAGATTCCCAGAACTGCCGGCTGGTTTCGGGATCAGATTTAGCGATATCGGCGAAAAGACGACCATCCCAATCGCCAAAGTTCATCTCGCGCAAGGTCGGAGCATTTGGCAGGCGGTTTCGCGCACCCTGAACTGCATCAGCCGTAGCGCTAGCACGTTGCAAGTCTGACGATACGATATTGGCCTGTTCAGGTAGATAGTTTGATAGCCGCTCCAACGCCGCCAGATCGGACAGGTCTGCTGGAATATCGGACCAGCCCACCGCCGCTTTGGAGTGGGTCGGACCGTGGCGAACAAACCAAAGGCGCGTGGTCATATCATACCCTCGGGCAGCGTGCCTTTAAGGGTTAACGGTAAACCAGCAGCGACGAA
>DFBD01000089.1:0-180 GCA_002367255.1 Rhodobacterales bacterium UBA3089
CAAATACCGCACGATTTGACGCAGTTTTCGGACATATTCGGCTGCTTCCTCCGGTCCGCGAATATCTGGCCGACTGACGATTTCCATCAGTGCAATTCCGGTCCGGTTAAAGTCCACGAAAGACATTTCGGGGTCCATATCATGTACCGATTTACCGGCGTCCTGTTCAACATGAATCCG
>DFBD01000089.1:245-2838 GCA_002367255.1 Rhodobacterales bacterium UBA3089
CCCTCGCCAACGATAGGGTGATACAGTTGCGAAATCTGGTAACCTTGGGGCAAATCCGGATAGAAATAGTTCTTACGATCAAACCGCGAATATAGATTGATTTCAGCCTTCAATCCCAACCCTGTGCGCACTGCCTGTTCGATGCAGAATTCGTTAACAACCGGCAGCATCCCCGGCATCGCGGCATCTACCAGCGAAACATTTGCATTCGGCTCTGCCCCAAACTTGGTAGAGGCCCCGGAAAACAGCTTCGAATTTGACGAAATCTGCGCGTGCACCTCCAGCCCGATCACGACTTCCCAGTCGTCTTTCGCACCAGCGTAAATCTTCGGTTTGGGTTCGGTATAGGCAAGCTCGGTCATTGCGTTTCATCCGCTAAAAATATGGGTCTTGGTCTTCTACGCAACCACGCCCAAAGGGGCAAGGCCTACGACAATATCCGCCCGACGATTTCCGAAGCGTTCTTCGACAGGCCTTCGGTATCCTGAACCCGCTGCAACGCCGCCCGCATTTTGGCTTGGCGCGCCGGATCAAATTGCCCCATCGTCGAAAACACTGTGCACATACCAGCCGTGGTTTGCGGGTTGTGCGGATCAAGCGTTATGATCCAGTCTGCCACAAACTCGTATCCCGCCCCGCTTTCATCATGGAAGCCCGCCAGATTCCCCCCCGCGAACGCCCCGATTAAAGACCGGAACCGGTTAGGGTTTTTCCATTCAAAATCAGCGTGCCTAGACAGATTTTGCACCACTTCGATAACGCGTTCCGGCGGTGTTGCAACGGCCTGCACCATGAACCATTTATCGACCACCAGCTTCTCGTGCTTCCACTGGTCGTAAAACGCAGCCAAGGCCTCTTTCGCCTGCCCAGCCGCCACCAACGCACCTAGCGCAGACAGCTGTTCTGTCATGTTGTCCGCCTCCGCATACTGTTGTTTCGCCAGCTTCGCGTCAGGGTCCAACAACGTCATCAATGTCAACGCCCTTGAACGCAACGCCCGCTTACCCGCTGCCTTCGCGTCCGGGGTATACGCTCCCTCAACATTCATCCTTGCATATAACGCAGGCAGATCCCCCGCCATTTCACTTGCCAAAGCTGTGTCCAACATCTTGCGCGCATTGTGAATCGCCACAGGATCGGGAACACCGCCCTTGGCAACAATATCCCCTGCAATCACGCTTTCATCCGGCAATGAAACCGCCAACGTGCGAAACGCAGGGTCCAGCCTGTCATCCAGCGCAACCGTTTTCATGGCCGCAAGGAACGCCGCATCAGGGTCATTCGCCCCGCCAGCCAGACGACCAAGAATGTTCAGCGCATAATTCCGCCCGGCCTCCCATTTGTTAAACTGGTCCGTGTCATTGGCCAGCAAAAACGCGTTTTCTTCGCTCAAAACATCCCGTTCCACAATCACAGGGGCCGAGAAGTCCCGCAGAATCGACGGAACCGGACGTTCCCGAAGATCATCGAACGTAAAGGTTACGGATTCCTTATCAAGCTCCAGAACTTTTGTCGCCATCGCTTCGGATCCGTCTGGATAAAGCAATCCAACACCAACCGGAATCAACCGTGGCAGCTTTTCATCCTGCCCGGGCGTGGGTGCGGTCGATTGCGCCAAAGTCAGCGAATATACCCCGTCCGCCCAATCATCCGTAACCGAGACCTTCGGCGTTCCGGCACTGGAATACCACAGCTTGAACTGTGTCAGATCCCGCCCCGTCGCATCTTCGAAAACCGTCAGCCAATCCTCGATCGTGCAGGCCTGCCCGTCATGGCGGTCGAAATACAGATCGAGCGCTTTTCGGTACCCGTCAGCCCCCACCAATCGCGGCAACATGCCGACAACTTCCGCACCTTTTTTATAAACGGTAGACGTATAGAAGTTATTGATTTCAATGTATTCCTCAGGGCGAGGCGCATGTGCCAGCGGCCCCGCGTCTTCCCTGAATTGATAGGTTCGCAGCTTTTGTACTTCCTCAATACGTTTGACCGAAGGGTCGCGCATATCGCTGGAAAATTGCTGATCGCGAAATACTGTCAAACCCTCTTTCAAGCACAGTTGAAACCAGTCACGGCACGTAATCCTGTTGCCTGTCCAGTTGTGGAAATACTCGTGTGCAATCACGCTTTCGATACGCTCGTAGTCTGAATCGGTTGCGGTCTCGGGGCTGGCCAGAACAAGCGCCGAGTTGAAGATATTCAGCCCTTTGTTCTCCATCGCACCCATGTTGAAATCATCGACCGCAACGATGTTGAATATGTCGAGGTCATACTCGCGTCCATATTCCTCTTCGTCCCATTTCATCGACCGGATAAGCGAATCCATCGCGTAAGCACACTTGTCCTGATCGCCATCACGAACATAAATTTTCAACGCAACTTCGCGGCCTGAAACGGTGGTGAACGTGTCGTCATAAGACACCAGATCACCCGCCACCAACGCAAACAAATACGCAGGTTTTGGCCATGGGTCATGCCATTCAACCCAGCCCTCGCCGCTTTTCACGGGGTTGCCGTTTGACAACAGCACAGGCAGCTCGCTTTCAATACGCACCGTGAAAACGCTCATCACATCAGGGCGGTCGGGATAGAA
>DFBD01000261.1 GCA_002367255.1 Rhodobacterales bacterium UBA3089
GAAAGCGCGTTCACCACGGAAACCCCAACGCCGTGCAAACCGCCCGAAACCTTATAGGAATTGCTGTCAAACTTACCACCAGCGTGCAGCTGGGTCATAATAACCTCGGCTGCTGAAACGCCTTCTTCCTCGTGGATACCCACCGGAATTCCGCGCCCGTTGTCGCTGACCGAAACGCTGTCATCGGCATGGATAACGACCGTCACGGTATCTGCATGACCCGCCAAAGCCTCGTCAATGCCGTTATCCACGACCTCATACACCATATGATGTAGGCCCGACCCATCGTCCGTATCACCGATATACATACCGGGACGTTTTCTAACGGCTTCCAAGCCTCTGAGAACTTTGATAGAATCGGCACCATACTCGTCAGGAGTTTGATCGTTGTCAGCCATGTTCGGTATCCCCTATTTAGTAGACGGGATATTACCCTAAATCGGGGGGAATGTCACGCTTTAGCCGGAATTTTATAATGGTTTTCCACAGTTCCGCACGGATGGGATTTTGACCCCACCAACGTCCAGGTTTGCGTCGTCGCCGCTCCTTCAAGGAATAGCGGAATGCCCGCGCCCAACAGGATCGGCAGCGTGAAAATCCGCGCCTCGTGTATCAGGTTACGGGCCAGACATTGCGCAATCACATGACCCCCGTCAACATAGGCGTTAGGCAGCATCTGCGCCGCGATTTCGATGCTCTCCGAGGTTCGAACCTGTTCCGGCATCCCGCGCGGCAACAGGCGGTGCGTCATGATGATGGCAGGCAGGTGTTCGGGATAAGGCCAACCGTGCTGCTCGTAAAACGCCTCCAACGTGTTGCGGCCCATAAGTATACCGTCAACACTGGCGATAAACTCGTCATAGCCAAAATCGCTGTCCTGAAACGCATCTAAATGGTCCAGAGACCCGTCGGACCCGGCGATATACCCGTCAATTGTTTGTGCAATATATATTTTCATGGCGCGATCATAGCACAGCAATCACAATGCCAACCAGCACCAAGGCCGAACCAGAAATCAAATTTGTCCGGCGAACCGATTCAGCCGAGGAAAGGAACCGTCGAATCCGGTGAATCGACAGGGCAAACAGGATGTTCCCAGTGAACGGCACCAACCCCGAGATAAAACAAATCACCGCAATATCCGGCCCCGAGACGTTGTTGATGTTAAAGAAATTCGGCAAAACGCCCATGTAAAATAGAATGGCCTTTGGGTTGCCGATAATCACCATCAACCCTGCCACAAACCCCGCCCACATACCGGACGCGCTCAGCCGCTCGTCAGCGATCAGCGGTTTGTCGGCGTTGCGTATGGTGCGCACCCCCATCCAGACAAGTATCACTGCACCACCATACCGCAGCAGGTTAAGGAAATCCGCGTATACCTCCACCAGCAGGCTGACACCGAATATCGCCAGCAGCGGCCAGATGATATCCCCCACGACCACGCCCAACGCCAAGGGCCAAGCCGCATGAAACCCACCGGACACCCCGCGTGCAACCAATGCGACCCAAACAGGGCCGGGGGTAAGGAACAGGATCGCAAGTGCGCCCATGTAAAGGGTGATTTCAGTAATCGAGAGTGTCATTTCAGGCTTCCGGCAGGGCTAAAGAGCCGTCATTTTCTAGCGGCCAAAACGGGTTGTGCGCAAGCTCCCAAACATGTCCGTCGGGGTCGGCATAATACCCGGAATATCCGCCCCAAAACACCTTTTCGGGGGCCTTTAGCTCGTTCGCGCCGCATTCCAGTGCCTTGGCAAACGCCGCATCAACTTCGGCTTCGCTCTCGAAATTTTGCGCCAACGTCACGGCCCCAAAGCCCAACTTCGCGCCTTCGCGCCCCTGATCTTTGACCAACTCATCCAACCCGAACAAGCCTAGCGCCATACCGTTAATCTGGAAAAGCGCAATGCTTTCCTGCGATCGCGAGGATTCCTCCCAGCCCATTGCTTTGTAAAACGCCCGCGATGCCGCCAAATCTTGAACGCCCAGAGTAATCAGCGTAACCCGTTGTGGTGTCATGATATTCTCCCAATATTTGAAATACCGTTCGCCTCGGTAACCTCGATGTAATTTGCGCGACCCCCCAAGGCCTCGAACAACTCCGGCCCCGTGCCTGTCATCCAGGCCTGCGCGTCCAGCGCACATATCTCGTCATACAGTGCTGCACGACGGTCCGCATCCAAATGCGCGGCAACCTCGTCCAGCAACAATATCGGCGGCGCGCCAAAATCCTCGGCCAAAGCCCGCGCATTTGCAAGGATCAACGATACCAGCAATGCTTTTTGTTCACCGGTCGAGCACAGTTTCGCTTCGACCCCCTTCGCCGCATAAATCGCATGCAGATCCATACGGTGAGGGCCGGTCAACGTCCGCCCCGCCGCCATATCGCGTGGACGACCCGCTGCAAATGCCTCCAACAACGCCTCCGCCGTCTGTTCTGGCGGTAATTCATCCGCCGAAATCAACGATAATTCCGCCGCAGGAAATGCACTCGAAGCCCCGTCTTGCGCAGCTTGCAAACGCGCCAACACCTCCACTCGATTGGCCGAAATTGCCCCGCCCGCCTCAGCCATCTGGCCCTCTAGCGCGCCATACCATGACGCATCCCGCACGTTGTCCTTCAACAAACGGTTCCGCTCGCGCATCGCTTTTTCGTATTTCAACGTCACTTCGGCGTGGGCGGGAATAAAGCTCATCACCATGCGGTCTAGAAACCGCCGCCGCTCGCCAGCACCCTCCAGCCACAACCGGTCCATCACCGGAACCAGCCAAACCACACGCGCCAAGCGCCCCAACGCCAGTTGCGGGGCCGCTTTGCCGTCAATCGTTACCTGCCGCGCGCCGTCGCCTTCCACCCATGTCGCCAGTTCGTGTATTTCCGACAGGCTTTCCAACGTGGCGGTAATTTTCCAGCCCAGACGTTCCGGCGCCCGCGACATTTCCTCAACCGAGGCACGGCGCAGCCCGCGCCCGGGGCTTAGCATTGAGACCGCCTCAAGGATATTCGTCTTACCCGCGCCGTTCGGCCCGTAGATAGCAATAGGCCGCCCGTCTGTTTCCAGTCGTGCGGCCTTATGTGATCGAAAATGCGAGAGTTTCAGCTCGCGAATAGCAAGCGTCATACGCGCATCGGCATCACGACATAGACCGCGCTGTCGTCATTACCTTCGCGCATCAACGTCGGGTCGCCGGATGAATTGAACATAAACACCGCGTTTTCACGATCCACTTGTTGCGCAATTTCCAGCAGGTATTTCGCGTTGAACCCAATCTCCAATGGCTCGTCCGCATAAGCCACGGCCAATTCTTCATCCGCCGCGCCAGCATCGGGGGAATTTACCGACAGAACCAAACGATCCTCGTCCAGCGCCAATTTCACCGCCCGCGAACGTTCAGACGAAACCGTCGAGACACGGTCCACAGCCTTGGCGAATTCCGCCGCATCAACTTCCAGACGCTTGGTATTGCCTTGCGGAATAACCCGCGTGTAATCAGGGAAAGACCCGTCGATAACTTTCGATGTCAACGTAACCTCTGGCGTTGCAAACCGGATTTTGGTTTCGGAAACGGACACGGCAATCACCGCATCATCGTCGCCCAGCAACTTGCCAACTTCGTTAACCGTTTTACGCGGCACAATTACGCCAGGAATGTCGCCAGCACCGTCCGGTAGGCTCGCATCAATCCGCGCAAGACGGTGACCGTCCGTCGCCACGCAACGCAGAACCTTGCCGCCTTCGCTGTCAGAGGCATGCATGTAAATACCGTTCAGGTAATACCGCGTTTCCTCGGTCGAGATCGCGAATTTCGCCTTGTCGAACAGCCGACGCAGAACCGAGGCCTTAACCCCGAAGTTACAATCGTATTCCGCCGTCGCCATCACCGGAAAATCCTCACGCGGCAAAGTCGCCAGACTGAAATGGGATCGCCCAGCGCGAATCTCCAAACGCCCGGCCTCGGCATTATCCAACAATTCCACCATGGAGCCATCGGGCAATTTGCGCACGATTTCATGCAACGTATGCGCCCCGACCGTCGTTGCGCCCGCTTGTTCAACCACACCC
>DFBD01000217.1:0-2951 GCA_002367255.1 Rhodobacterales bacterium UBA3089
TCGCCAAAAATCATCGGAACATCGTCGGCGTTTACCCCGCCTAACACCGCAGATTGGCCTTTGACGCCCATGCCAGCGTTTCTACCCCAGAGGGTTTCGAGGTAGGGAAAACAGGCGACTCCGGCGGCCATGACGATTGCGTTGGCACGGATTGTGCCGGATGGGCCTGTGATTTCGTGATCGTTAATGGCGGTCATTTCCCATCCCTCCAGCACCTCGCAGCCCTTGGACTTCAGGGCTTTGGCCAGCGACAGGCAGGCGAGGTAGGGGTTGATGCGGGCGGATAGGTTCTCGTGTATTACGCCGAAGGGGGCGGCCTCGGGCGCGATCCAGCCGTTGAATCTGGCGGGGTCTTCCACGCGCCACCATGCTTCGCCGTCCCAAAGGGATTTGGCGTCTTCGGTCCGGATTTGGGCGTGTTCCAGCCCACGTGCGTTGGTGATGGGGATGATGCGACCAAGGCGGCCATAGCCGGAAGAAAGGTCTGAAGAAGCGTCGATTTCGGCCCAGTGAGCTTGCGCGGTTAGGAGCGCGTCGAGTTGGAATTGTTTCTTGGGGCTCCAGTTTTCCGGTACGTTGGGGGATAGTGCCCCCACTACGCCGCCGCTTGCGCCTGCGCCGATGGTGGCTTTTTCGACGATGGTGACGGATAGGCCGCGTTTGATGCAGGACCATGCGACGGACAGGCCGAAGATGCCTGCGCCGATTACCACTACGTCTTTGTCAAATCCCGTTGCCATGTTCATGCCTTTTGCCCATTGTCGAATTCAGAACGGGGTAAAGCATGAATTCAGGCAAAGCGCAAAAGGCAGATTTGGAATGGCGGGACGGCGCGCCGGTTTCCGTGCGCTTTGATGACCCGTATTTTTCGCTGTGCGACGGTTTAGCCGAGACGCGGCACGTGTTTTTAGGCGGTAACGACTTGCCCGCGCGGTTTGCCAAGGGGTTTCATATTGCAGAGCTTGGGTTCGGGTCTGGCCTGAACCTGCTGGCGGCGTGGAAACTGTGGGAGGAGGGAGGGATGACCTCGGTCCTGCGGTTTACGAGCTTTGAGGCGTTTCCGATGGATAAAGGCGAAATGGCCAAGGCGTTGGCTGTTTGGCCCGAATTGGCGGAGTATGCGGAACGGTTGCTGGCAGGCGGAATGCAGATGCGGACGGATACGTTAGAATTGGACGTGATCGTGGGCGACGCGCGGGAAACTTTGCCGCAGTGGAAAGGCCGCGCCGATGCGTGGTTTCTCGACGGGTTCAGCCCAGCAAAGAACCCCGAATTATGGTCGCCAGAGATTATGAAGGCCGTCGGCCAACACACCGCGCCGAGCGGAACTTTTGCCACATATACCGCCGCTGGCCATGTTCGCCGCGCGTTGATAGACGCAGGGTTTAAGGTCACACGGCCCAGGGGTCACGGCAATAAACGTCATATGAGCGCCGGAGTATTAGGATGAATCACGCACGCCTTGGTATTTGGTTAATGATCGCGACGACATTCGTGTTTGCGGTGCAGGACGGGCTGTCGCGGTATTTGGCCTCGGAATATAACACGGTGCTGGTGGTGATGATCCGCTATTGGTTTTTTGCGGCGTTCGTTGTGGCGCTTTCGGCCTCGCGCAAGGGAGGGGTCCGGCGGGTGGCGGCGACCTCGCAACCGGTATTGCAGATCACGCGGGGCGTGCTGCTGGTGGCCGAGATTTGCGTGATGGTCATCGCTTTTGTCAAACTGGGGCTGGTGGAGAGCCATGCGGTATTTACCAGTTATCCGTTGCTGATCGCGGCGCTTTCGGGGCCAATTTTGGGGGAAAAGGTTGGCCCGCGTCGCTGGGCGGCGATTGGCGTTGGGTTTGTAGGGGTGCTGATAATTTTGCGCCCGGGTTTCTCGGTTTTCGCGCCTGAGGCGTTGATCCCATTGCTTTCGGCCCTGATGTTCGCCGTTTACGGTTTGTTAACGCGGTATGTAGCGCGCAAGGATAGTGCAGAGACCAGCTTTTTCTGGACGGGTATTGCAGGGGCGGTAGCCATCACGTTGATCGGGCCGTTTTTCTGGGAACCGATTATCGGTAACGACTGGTGGGTCATGGGGATTTTGTGCCTGACGGGGGCTGGCGGACATTTCCTTTTGATCAAGGCTTACGAGGTGGCGGAAGCCTCGACCGTGCAACCGTTCGCGTATTTCCAGCTGGTTTTTGCGGCCTCGATCGGGTTGACGGTATTTGGCGAAACCGTGGATATGTGGATCGTTCTGGGTGCAGGGCTGATCATCGGGTCCGGTTTGTTTACACTTTGGCGGGAGCGTCAGAAACTACAGGAAGCATAAGATGGACATTGAACATTTGGTATTCGGCGCAGGGCCGGAACGCGTAGGGCCTTTCAGCCATGCGGTTAAGGCGGGTGATTATCTTTTCGTGACGGGGCAGATGCCGACGTTGCCGGACGATCCGACGAAACTGGTTGGCAGTGGAATCGAGGAGCAAACGCATCAGGTTATGAAAAACCTTGCCGATGTGCTGCGCGAGGCGGGGTCTTCGTTTTCCAAGGTGGCGTTTGCGCGGGTGTATTTGGTGAATTTCGGAGATTTCGACAAGATGAACGCGATATACACCAGCTACTTCGAGGAAGGTAAGCTGCCTTCAAGGACTTGCATCGGGGTGACAGGGTTGGCTGTTGGGGCCTCGGTTGAAATTGATCTGGTTGCGACGTTTGATTGAGTCACCTTGCCCCCTAGTGCCCCACGCTGTAAGACGGGCGCGAAATTGACGGGAATACCTAAAATGCCTTTGCTGGTTATGAAATTTGGCGGCACCTCGGTTGCTGATGTGGATAAAATCCGCAACGTGGCGCGTAAGGTGCAGCGCGAGGTCGATAACGGCTATCAAGTAATCGTTGTTCTGTCTGCCATGTCGGGCAAAACCAACGAGCTGGTTGGCTGGGTTCGCGATGCGGCTGGTGGGA
>DFBD01000217.1:3056-3409 GCA_002367255.1 Rhodobacterales bacterium UBA3089
GTGCCGGTCAAGACGACCTCGGCTCATGGTGCCGCGCGGATCGAAGATATTCCGTCTGATAACCTGAATGCGAAGTTTGACGAGGGTATGCAAGTTGCCGTGGTCGCTGGCTTTCAGGGTGTTAGTGAAGAGAACCGGATTACGACGCTTGGGCGTGGCGGGTCTGACACGACTGCTGTGGCATTTGCAGCGGCGTTCGAGGCGGAGCGGTGCGATATTTATACGGATGTGGACGGAATTTATACGACCGACCCACGCATCACGCAAAAGGCGCGTAAGCTGCAAAAAATCGCTTACGAGGAAATGTTGGAGCTGGCGTCGCTGGGCGCCAAGGTTTTGCAGACACGATCTGT
>DFBD01000217.1:3546-4049 GCA_002367255.1 Rhodobacterales bacterium UBA3089
ATTGCGGCGGCGATCTTTGGGCCGTTGGCGGATGCGGGTGTGAATGTTGATATGATTATTCAGAACATCTCCGAGGACGGGCGCACGGATATGACGTTCTCTTGCCCTGTGGAACAAGTGCCTTTGGCGACCCAAGCGATTGAAGCGGCCAAAAATTCAGGCGAGATTAATTTCCATGCATTGGATGCGGATACGGCTGTGGCCAAGGTTTCCATCGTTGGAATCGGAATGCGTAGCCATGCCGGTGTGGCGCAAAAAATGTTTAAGGCGCTGTCGGATGACGGGATCAATATCAAGGTTATTACGACATCCGAGATAAAAGTTTCTGTTCTGGTTGACCGGAAATATATGGAACTCGCCGTGCAATCCCTGCATGATGCCTTTGATTTGGACAAAGCATCGTAAAAAGGGGGCACTATGCCCGCACGCAAAGGGGTTGAATCCCACGTCTTGCTGAAACGCTTGCGCGACATCCTTGCCGAAGAAGGCGAGGGTCAGGAGCG
>DFBD01000271.1:0-1254 GCA_002367255.1 Rhodobacterales bacterium UBA3089
ATGATGATTGGTGGCGAATTGTCGATGCCTGCGGCGCGGGAATTTACGCCGGGCAAGACGTTGTTGCATCTGGAAAACCTGACGCTGGACTCGCTGGATCCGTTCGGGACAAGCCTGACAGATGTTTCGCTTGAACTTCGCGCTGGCGAAGTGATGGGCGTGGCTGGCGTGGCTGGAAACGGGCAGGATGAATTGCTGTTGGCACTATCTGGCGAACGTCCGACGGATCCGTCGATGGTAAAACTTAGCGGTGTGGAAATCGGCGGCATGGGGCCGACAACGCGCCGTGCGCTCGGCTTATTGGCCGCGCCAGAGGAACGTCTGGGTCATGCGGCGGCCCCTGATATGAGCCTTAAGGAAAACGCTTACTTGAGTGCGCGGGTTCGACAAGGTTTGACCAAATCCGGCTTTACCCTGTTCGGTAAACGCGATGATTTCGCCCGCGATATTGTCGAAAAATTCGATGTTCGCACACCGGGTATTGATAACGCCGCGCGCTCGCTTTCGGGCGGGAACCTGCAAAAGTTCGTGATTGGCCGAGAGGTGTTGCAAAAACCCACGGTGTTGGTTGTGAACCAGCCCACATGGGGCGTTGATGCGGCAGCGGCGGCGGATATTCGCGAAGCACTGCGGGAATTGGCGGCGGAAGGCGCGGCGGTTCTGGTGATTAGCCAAGACCTCGACGAGCTGATGGAAATGTCCGACACCTTCGCCGTTCTGGCCGAGGGTCGCATGTCTGAACCGCGTCCTGCTGCTGGCATGACAGTGGAACAAATTGGCCTGATGATGGGTGGAAATCTGGAGGAGCAGGCAAATGCTTAGGTTAGAACCAAGACAACAAGCATCAAGCACCATGCGGTGGATGACGCCGATACTGGCGGTGGCAATCACAATGGTAATGGGCGGTTTCCTGTTCGCGGCGATGGGCAAAGACCCGTTCGAAGCGATCAAGATCATCTTCCTTGATCCGTTCTTCCATGAAACCTTCGGGCCGTACTCGCGTTCGCAACTACTTATTAAAGCTGGCCCGCTGATCCTGATCGCAACTGGCCTTAGCATCGGTTTCCGCGCTGGCGTGTGGAACATCGGCGCGGAGGGGCAGTTCGTTATGGGGGCCATTGCAGGCGGGGCCGTTGGCCTTGCGCTTTATCCGGCGGACGGTATCTGGGTTTTGCCGCTTATGACAATCGCAGGCGCGCTTGGGGGCATGGCTTGGGCGATGATACCTGCGTTCCTGAAGATCAAGTTCAACAC
>DFBD01000271.1:1297-3349 GCA_002367255.1 Rhodobacterales bacterium UBA3089
GCGGCGATGGTGACGGGGCCGCTGAAAAACCCTGACGGTTTCGGCTTCCCTGAATCGCGCAGCTTTACGTCTGTGGACGCCACGCATTTGCCAATGATCTATGATCCGCTTGGTATGCATGCTGGTGTGCTGGTCGCGCTTGGCGTGGTGATTGCCGCCTATGTGATGATGGAGCGCCACTTGCTGGGCTTCCAGATCCGCCTAACCGGTGAATCGCCGCGTGCAGCGAAATTCGCGGGTGTTAATCCAGCGGTAATCGTTGCGGTTACACTGGGCATTTCCGGCGCGCTGGCGGGCATGGCGGGATTGTTCGAGGTCACGGGGCCAGCGGGCAAGTTGACTACGAATTTCCCCGTCGGCTATGGCTTTACGGCGATCATCGTGGCTTTCCTTGGCCGTCTTAACCCCATTGGCATCGTGCTGGCAGGGTTGCTGATGGCGCTTACGTACATTGGCGGAGAGCTGGCGCAATTGTCGCTGGGTATTCCAGCCGCTGCAATCAGCGTGTTTCAGGGGATGATGTTATTCTTCCTGCTGGCCGTGGATGTTTTTGTTAACTACCGCCTCGTGTGGAAAAAGGAGGTGAAGTAATGGATTTCTCGGCACTTAACCCTGTTGCTTTGATGGTCAGCCTGATCATCGCGGCAACCCCCATCCTTCTGGCCGCCGTGGGCGAGCTGGTAGTGGAAAAATCCGGTGTCCTGAACCTTGGTGTTGAAGGCATGATGATTATCGGTGCTATTGCGGGTTTCGCTATAGCAGTTGAAACAGGAAACCCTTGGGTTGGTATGCTGGCGGCGATGGTTGCTGGTGCGGTTCTGGCGTTGATCTTCGGGTTTATGACGCAGTTCCTGTTGTCTAACCAAGTGGCCACAGGCCTTGCGCTGACGTTGTTCGGTTTGGGCATGGCGGCGCTTCTGGGGCAAAGCTATACGGGGATGAAACCTCCGCCAACGCCGAACCTGAACATTCCGGTGTTAAGTGATTTGCCTGTGGTTGGCCCGATCCTGTTTAGCCATGATCCGATGATCTATATGTCCATCGCGTTGGTGGCGGGTGTTTGGTACTTTTTGAACCGCACACGCGGCGGGTTGGTGTTGCGGGCCGTGGGTGAAAACCACGACGCGGCGCATTCCTTGGGATATAACGTTGTGATGATCCGTATGGCGGCAATTGCCTTTGGCGGTGCTTGTGCGGGCCTTGGCGGGGCGTATCTGTCACTGGTGCGCGTGCCACAATGGACCGAGGGCATGACCGCCGGTGCTGGATGGATCGCGTTGGCAATTGTTGTCTTCGCATCATGGAAGCCTTGGCGGCTGATTCTGGGGGCTTACCTGTTTGGCGGGGTCACAATCCTGCAATTAAATCTACAAGCCTTGGGAATAGGGATTTCGGCGGCATATTTGTCGATGACTCCTTACCTGATTACTATTATTGTGATGGTCATAATATCTGCTGATCGCAGGCGGGCCAGCATGAACGCACCGGCCTCGCTCGGTCGGATATTCCACGCTTCGCATTGAGGCAATAATCTCGGGTAACGTCCCGACACTGGAGGTAACTATGAAGTTTACTACAACACTCGCGGCAGCAGCTGCGCTGGCCCTTGGGCTTGGCGGTTCTGCAATCGCGCAAACCAAGGCCGGTTTTATCTACGTTGGCCCTGTGGGCGACCTGGGTTGGTCTTACGAGCACGACCAAGGCCGTCAGGAAGTTGAAGCACATTTCGGCGACGCTGTTGAAACCACATACGTTGAGTCCGTGCCTGAGGGTGCCGACGCGGAACGTGTGATGACACAGATGGCCCTTGGCGGCGCTGACATCATCTTCACAACATCTTTTGGCTATATGGACCCGACTTTGAACGTTGCGGCCAAGTTCCCGAATGTGAAGTTCGAACACGCGACTGGTTATAAACGCGCAGACAACGTCTCGACGTATTCCGCACGTTTCTATGAAGGCCGTCACGTTATCGGTTTGATCGCTGGCCGTATGACTGAAACCAACACTGTTGGCTACATCGCATCCTTCCCGATCCCAGAAGTTGTGCGC
>DFBD01000258.1 GCA_002367255.1 Rhodobacterales bacterium UBA3089
CCACGGAAAATGTGGATGTATACAGCCATAAAGAACAGCGATGCGCCATTCATATGTGTGTACCGCAATGCCCAGCCGCCGTTCACATCACGCATAATGTGTTCAACCGACGCAAACGCCAAGTCAACATTAGGGGTATAATGCATCGCCAGAATGATGCCTGTAATGATCTGTAGAACCAGAGCAAACGCCAATACGATGCCCCAAATCCACCACCAGTTCAGATTTTTCGGTGTCGGAATCATCAGCGTATCGTAAGCAAGGCTTACAACTGGCAGACGTTCGTGCAGCCATTTTTCGAAGCCAGTCTTTGGCTCGTAATGGTCGTGTGGAATACCACTCATTATAGTCTCCCTCAGCCTAGTTTAATCACGGTGTCGGAGATGAAACTCGCGACTGGAACCGGAAGATTTTCAGGAGCAGGACCCTTACGGATACGGCCTGCGGTGTCATAGTGCGAACCGTGGCATGGGCAGAACCAGCCACCAAATTCGCCAGCGCCATCGCCCAGCGGAACACAGCCGAGGTGGGTACAAACACCCATCATCACCAGCCATTCGCCAGCTTCATCAAGCGTACGGTTTTCATCGCTAGCGTCGGAACCTTCTTCAAGGTTAACATTCCGCGCTACGCCGTCTGGAAGTGCCGACACGTCTTCGGCGCGGCCTGCTTCAATTTCTTCGGCTGTGCGACGACGAACAAAAACAGGTTTGCCGCGCCACTTAACCGTCAACTGTGTGCCGGCTTCCATGCCATCAACATCAACTTCGATCGAGGCCAAAGCCTGTACATCTGCGCTTGGGTTCATCTGGTGGACCAGCGGCCAAACTGCAGCGCCCGTGGCAACTGCGCCGGCCGAAGCGGTGGCGACATATAGAAAGTCGCGACGCGAGCCTGTGTCTTCTGCGTGAGACAAAAGATACTCTCCTCTAGTAACTGCCTCGGAATTGAGGCAAAGAAATTCATTAGCGCCCATCGAAAGGCGGGTACATTAGGGGAGGGGAATACACCCGCAATCCTCTTGGGTCCAGCGGACTTTGCGCCGCACTTGTTACTAAAAGGTTTTTTTCAAGGTATGAACGTCAGATTAGCCAGCTATCAGCCAGATATCGCCCTAAATTTGGGTAGCATGATTCGTTTAAGTACTTGTTTCGCTATCCCAATCGACGTGATTGAGCCGTGTGGCTTTCCGTTTTCCGTTAAAGCTTTACGAAGATCGGCGATGGATTACGCGGATCTGGCAGATATTACACGGCATAATTCGTGGGATTCATATCTTTCAGACAAGCCAGACGGACGCATAATCTTAATGACAACCGAGGGCGCAACTCCGCTGTGGGATTTCCAGTTTCAGGAAAACGATACAATCTTGATGGGCCGAGAAAGTGCGGGCGTTCCACCGGAAGTTCACAACCGTGCCGATGCCGCCATTATCATTCCTATGCCCGGAGGTGGTCGCTCGTTAAACGTAGCTATGTCTGCGGGGATCGCGGCTGGCGAAGCATTACGACAATTAGGATAAAATCAGCGTGGGCTGCGTTTAGCCAATATCCGCTGCAACGTGCGGCGGTGCATGTTCAAGCGACGCGCTGTTTCGGAAACATTACGATCACAAAGTTCAAATACCCGCTGGATGTGTTCCCAACGCACACGATCAGCTGACATCGGATTTTCAGGGGGTGGAGGTTTATTTTCCGGCCGCGCAAGCAACGCATTCGTAATATCGTTGGCGTCCGCAGGCTTGGATAGGTAATCCGTTGCGCCAATTTTCACCGCAGCAACTGCTGTCGCAATCGCGCCATATCCGGTAAGAACTACAATCCGCGCATCAGGTCGCTTTTCGCGAAGCATTTCCACAACATCGAGACCGTTTCCATCCTCCAGACGCAAATCAACGACCGCGTATGCCATTGGTTTATTGGCAACCGCGCCCTTACCCTCGGCAATGCTTTGAGTCGCAATCACGTTAAATCCACGCTTTTCCATTGCGCGCGCTAGGCGACGAAGAAACGGTTCATCGTCGTCCAGAAGTAACAGCGAGTTATCTTCACCGATTTCTTGCAGCGTATTTTCCGCCATTGTTGTTCCCCTTCTTATATTCGTTTTTTCTTATATAGATAGCGGAACTACAACTTTCTGTCCAGCTTTTACAGCTTGTCGGCAAAGCAGGCAACTTGATCGGCCATATCTTCTGGCGTTATATCACGACCAAAAAATTCCAGGAAGCCGTATTCCGGGGCCATTAAATACGTCCAGGTCGAGTGGTCCATCAAATAGTTCTCGCCTTCACCATTCTTGGCGGCATACACCCGATACGCCTTTATCGCGGCCGCTATTTCCTCGGCGGTACCCGTCAGGCCAACCATATCCTCGTGCAAATACCCGACAAATGCTGCCATCGATTCGGGCGTATCACGAGAGGGGTCAATAGTTACCATTACTGGCTTCACATCGACTCCGCGCTCATCAAGAATGGCGACTGCCTCCGCGTTACGGTAGGTATCCAACGGGCAAACGTCTGGGCAAAAGGTGTAACCGAAATACATTAAGGTCGGGCCATCAATCACATCGACATCCGTAACACGTTGCCCATTGTGATCTGTCAATTCAAACGGCCCACCAATCGCGGCGCTGCCACCAGCAACTGCTGTCGTTCGACATTCGGCGAATTGGTCCGCCGGAGCGGGTCGGAGTGCGAAAAACAAGGCCGTTCCCAGACCTGATAATACTACTAAAACTGCCGTTATTGCAAAAAACCGTGACATGTATGTAATCCTTTTATGTGTTGGCCTATAAATCGGTGCAATTCGCCAGATATTCAACTCTCAAAAGTGTCGCTATCGAATTTTCTATTGGATGCACAAGTCTCGCCTGATAATCATGCAAAATGTTTGATGCACCATTAAAACTCTTTAACAGCACCGCACGCAGCAAATGGCTCCGCTTGCGAACACTAATACTTTTGCGCTGGCTGGCCATCATAGGCCAGCTAGGCGCAATCATAATCGCCACACGATTCCTCGAAATAGATCTACGGCTTGACCTTTGCGCGACAGCTCTGGGGTTTTCGGTTGCCTTCAACATAATTGCGACTGTTATTTTCCCCGCCAACAATCGTCTTTCCGAGAAAAACGCAGTGTTGACGCTGATGTTTGACCTATTCCAACTTGCTTTTTTGGTTTCGTTAACAGGCGGCCTATCGAACCCCTTTGTAGTGCTGATGTTGGTGCCGGTAACAATTTCAGCGGCAGCATTAACTTTGCGGGCCACCATCATCATCGGGCTGGTATTCATTTCGCTAATATCACTACTTGTGTGGCTTTACATTCCCTTAACCACCTTGTCTGGCGAGCGCATCCAGCTACCAGGCCTGCTAATTTACGGAACATGGGCCGCATTGGTCACGTCAGGGTCTTTCTTGGCAGCATATGCACATCGCGTCACCGAAGAAACATTCTCTATGTCCGAGGCACTTACCGCAACGCAACTCGCATTAGGCCGCGAACAGCGTCTAACCGCATTGGGCGGAGTCGTCGCGGCGGCTGCGCATGAACTTGGAACACCGTTGGCGACCATAAAACTGGCAGCCGCTGAGTTGGCCGATGAGCTTGGTGACCATCCACACCTTTATGATGACGCTAAACTCATTTATACTCAGGCCGATCGTTGTCGCGACATTCTGCGAGACATGGGCCGAACTGGTAAAGACGACACACATTTGCACTACGCCCCGATTTCCGCTGTAATCGAAGAGGCAGCAGCGCCGCACATGGATCGCGGAAAAATGGTCATGATTCGGATTGATGGTGCCTTACAAACCGAGCTCGTACCCGACCAGCCAGAGGTTCCCCGTCAACCTGAAATAATTCATGGCCTGCGAAATCTTGTCCAAAATGCTGTTGATTTTGCTGCCGCACGCGTGTGGATCGACATCGACTGGGATGAGAAAGAGCTACGAATTCATGTTGGCGATGACGGAATGGGATACCCACCTGATCTTATTGGTAAAATTGGGGATCCATTCGTCCGAAAACGAAACGACACGCAAAAAACCCAACCTGCCCGACCGGAATACGAGGGGATGGGGTTGGGCCTTTTCATTGCAAAAACCCTTTTGGAACGATCCGGTGCCCGCCTAACATTTGCAAATGGTTCTGAAACACCGGGGAAACGACCTAGATCACCCTTAGGTCCACCCGAGTTCGCACGACCAACTGGTGCTATCGTTGAAGTTGTCTGGCAAAGATATGACATCGAAGCCACGCAGTCTGCCCTTCGCGGCCCATTGGGCGAAAACTCCAATTTCGACGATTGATCTGCGCCATATCAATTACTTTTTATTGAACGATAAATTCTGCATGAAGTGCACCAGCGGCCTTAATTGCCTTCAAAATATCTATCATATCCTGTGGCGTAACACCCAATGCGTTCAACCCTTCGATTACTTCAGGCAGCGAAACCGCGTCATCGACCATCGCCAACCCTATTCCCGGTTCTTCCTCTATATCCACCTCCGTACGAGGAACCACAATAGCCTCACCTGATTGAGAAAACGGATTTGGCTGCACCACCAGCGGCACCTCTTTCACGCGTAAAGTCAAGTTTCCTTGTGAAATGGCTACACGGGAAATACGCACATCATCTCCCAAAACAATCGTTCCGGATCGCTGGTCAACAACAACTCTTGCCTTTTGTGCCGTAATAACTTCGATATTCTCCAGCATGCCTATCAAATGTGCGGGGCTGGATGCACCCGACCGCTGAATATTCAATTGCACAGTACCTGAATCCATCATCGTCGCTATGCTGTTACCTAATTTGTTATTTATCGCTTGCTCAATACGGACAGCTGTCGTGAAATCCGGATTACGCAACGCAATTCGCATATCCCTTATATCAGCCAAAACAAAATCAACCTCGCGCTCCACCCGTGCGCCAGCTGGAATTACAGCCGATGTCGGGACGCCCCTTACTATCTCCGACGCCTCACCCGAAGCAGAAACCCCACCAGCAATCAATGACCCTTGTGCAACTGCATATATATTGCCATCTGCTGCACTCAGCGGGGTCATTATCAATGTACCACCTCTCAAGCTTTTTGAATCACCGATAGCCGAAACCGATACATCGATTTGCCCGCCCGCCCGCGCAAAAGGCGGCAAATTGGCCGTCACGAGAACCGCCGCGACATTCTTTGGGCGAAACTGTTCGCCAGCAACATTAATACCCAAACGCTCCAACAAATTTGCGAGCGCCTCCTCGGTGAATGGCGAATTTCGCAGACCATCGCCCGTACCATTCAAGCCAACCACCAGCCCGTACCCAACCAGATCGTTACCGCGAACACCGTCATATTCCACCAAATCCTTAATCCTGACCGCAGCCCCAAAAGACATAGACGGCCCTAGAAGAACTAGAAGTATCAACAGGGAGTATCGAAACAAATTCAAAATCTTCACGCGTTACCTCAAGAAGTTCGTTAATGAAAGGTTCGATAAGCGAGTGGTAATCGTATAAATTGTCTGAAGCTGAACCTGTAAAGCTTCAAATTTTGTCGCTGCTTCATATGG
>DFBD01000215.1:0-3863 GCA_002367255.1 Rhodobacterales bacterium UBA3089
GATAATCAGACCACCAGCTGTTTTCTCGTCTTCTTCAAGACGACGAACAACTACGCGATCATGCAGAGGTGTAAATGCCATTGTGGATGCTCCTATGAGTATTCCGTGTAAGGTGGTTGCCTTTTGGCACTCACCACCATTGAGTGCTAACGCTAGGTATCTAGGCAAGCATTTTAAGCGAGTCAAGAGATGCACCCATAGATTACCACTAATAGGTGACAAAGCTTTGTCACGGGCCTATATAAGGCCAAATTATTGCAGCGCACAAAACGAGTCATCTTATGATCAAAATTTTCGGCCACACAGCCCCCGACACCGACGCAACTGCCTCTGCCCTGATTTGGGAATGGTATCTGAACGAGATGCAGGACAAACCTGCCAAAGCCTACGTCCAAGGCGAACCAAACACCGAGGCCGCCTTCGTCCTGAAACGCTGGGGATTCGAGACACCCGAATTGCTGGATCTGCAAGCGGGCGACAAAGCCGTAATTGTTGACACCAACAACCCGGCCGAGCTGCCTGCAAATATCAACGACGCCGACATCAAACAGATCATCGACCACCACATGCTTGTTGGCGGCCTGACATCCAGCGTTCCGATAAACGTCACAATCCGCCCTGTTGCGGCCACGGCTACAGTGATGTTCAGCATCATGCGCTCGCCTGCGCAAAACACTATGCCTGACGCGATCAAAGGCCTGATCCTGAGCTGCATTATATCCGATACGCTTGAATTCCGCAGCCCGACAACAACGCCGCGCGACATTGATGTCGCCAACCGTTTGGCCGAGAACCTGAATATCGATATCCCCGAATACGCCGCCGAAATGTTCGCTGCCAAATCCGACATCGCACATTTTTCAGACGCCGAACTGCTGCGAATGGATTCGAAGAAATTCGAGGTCGGCGGCACCAACTTCCGCGTTTCCGTTCTGGAAACCACCAGCCCGGCAACGGTACTGGAACGCAAAGGCAACCTGATGGAAAGCATGACCTCGGTCGCCACCGAAGACGGTGTGGACCAAGTCCTGCTATTCATCATCGACATCCTGACCGAATCCGCGACTTTGCTGATCCCGAATGACTTCGTAAAATCCGTCGCCGAGAAATCTTTCGATTGCAAGGTTGATGGCGATTCCGTCCACCTGCCCGGCATCATGTCGCGCAAAAAGCAGATCATCCCAAGCCTGAAGGCCTAAATGACCCGCATAATCGACAACCTCGCGCAGATCGCCCACTCCTACGACGCCCTTTTCGTCGATCTTTGGGGCTGCCTGCACAACGGCGTTGAACCCTTCGCTGATGCCGTCACCGCCTTGCAAGCCTACCGCGCCCAAGGCGGCAAAGTGCTGTTGTTAACCAATTCGCCCCGCCCTCGTGCCTCCGTCAAACGACAGCTTGCGCGCATCGGTGTACCCACCGACACCTACGACGAAATCGCCTCCTCCGGCGACGCCGCCCAAATCACACTGTCCGCTGGCGTAGTTGGCCGCAAAGTCTACCACCTTGGCCCCGATCACGACCTCAGTTTTTTCACCGACGAGAACGGCCCCATTAATGTCGAACGCGTCCCCTTGAAAGACGCCGAAGGCATCGTCTGCACCGGCCTGTTCGACGACCTGACCGAAACGCCCGACGACTACCGCTTAACCATCCTGGATGGCAAAACCCGTGGCCTCAAAATGCTCTGCGCCAATCCTGACATCTCCGTTGATCTGGGCGACAAACGCATCTTTTGCTCCGGTGCCATCGCACAAGCCTACACCCAGGCCGGTGGCACCAGCCTTTATTTCGGCAAACCGCACTCGCCGATCTACCAACTGGCCTACGCCCGCCTCGCTGCTATCTCCGCTCGTCGCATAGACAACGACCGTATCCTGTGCATCGGCGATGGTATTAACACCGACATCCGTGGCGGCGTGGCCGAAGATCTGGACACCCTGTTCATCACCGGCGGCCTTGCTGCGACGCAAATCAGCGAAACCAACGGCAAACCCGATGAGGGTGAGCTGGCCGAATTCATCAAGTCAAACAAATTGACCCCGACCTTCACGATGGGTCACTTGCACTAAGGAGGACGCAGAAAATGCAAAGCACAACGCCAATCGGCACCATCTATATCGAAGACCTCGAAGTCGGAATGTCGCGCGCAATTGCCAAAACCATTGGCGACCACGAAATCGAAACCTTCGCCGAACTTTCAACCGATCACAACCCCGTCCACCTGAACGAGGAATACGCCAAAGACACCATGTTCAAAGGTCGTATCGCCCACGGCATGCTATCCGCTAGCCTGATCTCGGCGGTAATTGGCGAGCAACTCCCCGGCCACGGCACCATATATCTAAGACAAAACCTGACCTTCACGGCCCCCGTTCGCCCCGGCGATCACGTCGAGGCCACCGTGACTGTTCTGGAAATAGACCGCGCCAAACGTCGGGTTACCCTTGATTGCAAGTGCCGCGTAGGCGATACCGTTGTCTTGAAAGGCGACGCGCTGGTTCTGGCGCCAAGCCGCGAGATCGACTAGAGGCGCAGGCTTGGCCTGCTGACAGGCATGAAAACTTTCAAAACTTACACCGATATTCCGGTCGACAGCCAAGGCGCAGTCGTCGCAATGGGCAACTTCGACGGCGTGCATCTTGGCCACCAATCGGTCATCGCACTGGCCCGCGCCATCGCCGCCACCAACAACGCCCCCCTTGGTGTCATCACGTTTGAACCGCACCCACGCCAATTATTCGCCCCCGATGCGCCGCCGTTTCGCCTGATGAACGAAGAAACCCGCGCCCACCGCATAAACAAACTGGGTATAGACGCGTTGTTCGAACTGCCGTTCAACACCGCGCTCTCCCAACTAACAGCCGAAGAATTTGCACGCGATATCCTTACCAACGGCCTGAAAGTCAAACACGTCGTCATCGGCGCAGACTTCCGCTTTGGCAAAGGTCGCCAAGGGGACGCTGACATGCTGTGCGAACTCGGTCAACAATTGGGCTTTGGCGTAACCGTCGCCCCGTTGATTTCCGATGACAAAGGCGACTATTCCTCCTCCGCCATCCGCGAGGCCCTGTCCACGGGCCACCCCGAAGACGCCGCCCGCATCCTTGGCCACTGGCATCACATCGACGGCGTCGTCGAAAAAGGCGACCAACGCGGCCGCGAGCTCGGCTTCCCGACCGCCAACATATCGCTCGACGACCTGCATCTACCAAAATTCGGCGTTTACGCCGTGTTCTTCGACGTTCTCAATGGTCCGCACAAAGGCCTTTATCGCGGCGCAGCCTCGCTTGGCATCCGCCCAACATTTGGCGTGAACAAACCAAATCTCGAAACTTTCCTCTTCGACTTTACCGGCGACCTATACGACGCTTCGGTTTCCGTCGCCCTCGTCGCATATCAACGCCCCGAAGAGAAATTCGAGAACCTCGAAGATCTTATCAAGCAAATGAACATAGACTGCTTCGAGGCCCGCGAAATCCTTGGAAAGGCAAAAGCCTGATGCGTTCAAAACTATTCAACATTGTTTTTGTCATAGGCACGGCCTTGATTATGTCCACAGCCTACATTGCCAGCTTTTTTCTGCCCGCCAAATACATCAGTAAATGGGTGTATGCTTGGGGGCACTTCGGACGCTGGATCGTCAAAACGATACTTGCTGGCAACATCGAAATACGCGGGTTGGAACACCTCCCAACCGATCAGTCATACATAATTGCGGCAAAACACCAGTCCGAACTCGACGTTCTAGTCACCATTTCGATGTTTCCCGACCTAACCACGGCAGCTATGAAAGCGCTAGAGAAAACCCCGTTTTTCGGTCGTCTCATGAAAAAAATCGGTTTGATTGTTGTTGATCTGTC
>DFBD01000215.1:3977-5770 GCA_002367255.1 Rhodobacterales bacterium UBA3089
GCACGGTATCGCGGTGGTATCTGGCATATCTACAACGACCTGAACGTCAAAGTTACCCCTGTCGCCATGTCGCTGGGTGTAATCTGGCCGCGTCGCGACAAGATCAAATATGCGGGGAAAACCGGCGTCTATGAATTCCTGCCCCCGATCGAGCCGGGCCTCGACAAAGAAACTTTCATGGCCCTTCTCGAAGAAACCATCGAGACGGATACCATGCGCCTGATCGAAGAAACCGCCTCGGGTGATACCCTTGCCGCTGCCCAAGACCGTTACGCGCGCGGCGTCGGCAACGAAGATATCCCGTGGCAGGCCGCGCAAGACATTGAACGGCGAAATCTGACCAAAAGCTAAATACCCGTCTTGAGGCTTTCCTCAATATAAATTTCGCGCAGTCGTCGTGCAATCGGCCCTGGCGCAGCATCGCCCAACGCCTGCCCGTCAATCTCGACCACAGGCGTTACAAACGTCGTGGCCGAAGTCACAAACGCCTCGTCGGCCTCTTGCGCCTCTGCAATGGTGAATGGCCGCTCGACCACTTCCATCTGCATTTCGCGCGCAAACCGCAGTACTGAGGCGCGAGTAATCCCGCTAAGAATGTCATGTGACAAATCCCGCGTGATGATCTTGCCACCCTTAACAATATACGCGTTGTTCGAGGTCCCCTCGGTCACGCACCCGTCTTCCACCAACCACGCATCATCCACACCAGCCGCCTTAGCCGCCACCTTCCCAAGCGAGGGCGCAAGCAACTGAATGGTCTTGATGTCTCGCCGTCCCCAGCGAATATCCGGCATTGAAATAATCTTGATCCCCGTCTCGGCCGCTGGCGCTTCCGTCAGGTTCATGGTTTGCGTAAACATCACCAGGCTGGACTTCACCCCGTCAGGGAAAAGAAAACTGCGATCCGCAGCACCTCGCGTTACCTGCAAATAGACCAACCCCTCCACCAGATCATTGGCCCGTATCAGCTCGCGGTGAATCGCTTCAATCTCGTCGTCTGTCGCCGCCGGGGCCATATCCAGCTCGTCTAACGACCGCGCCAGACGTTTCATATGCCCCGTAAAATCGATCATCTTACCGCCCAGTATGGATGTCACTTCGTACACCCCGTCGGCCATCAGGAACCCGCGATCAAAGATGCTGATCTTGGCATCTTCCTCGGCCAGATATTCCCCATTCACATAAACTGTGCGGCTCATAGTATTCCCCTAATTCTCGTTTGATTATTTTTCGATAAACGCCACAGGCCCGTTCGCATCCTCGGCGTAATCTTTGGGCGCGTGATCCAGAACCACGGTGCGCCGTTTGAATTCGTAAATCATCACGTCGTTATCAATTTCAGATCGTATAACCAGACATTGCAGTAAATGCCGTGCCCCGTCGAACAAATCGACAAAACCGCGCAAATTCGGGGCGCGGCCAATGGGCATCGAAAATCCGGTTTCCCAAATTTTTATCACAGGATATTCCGTTTTCCCGTCATGCACCCGCAAACGGTTTTTCTTCATCGCGTCTTTCATACGTGCCTTTTGCAGACCCGCCATTACATCAGGTGAGAAATACGTTTCCATTACCAACTCCGCCAGCTACCGGCCTATCGTTTGCCAATAAACTCTTAACGTCAAGTTACAATTTCGAAGTTAGCTGCGCCTCTATGCCACTGCGGGCTTGCCGGACGGCGTAGGTTTTTCGGGCACATAATGCTCTAGTACTGCCGCCAGATCATCGGGACGCAACGGGGTTCGCATCAAACTGCGAGCGTTAGGAATAAGATCAAATATCGACCCGTCCGC
>DFBD01000119.1 GCA_002367255.1 Rhodobacterales bacterium UBA3089
CGGTCCAGCGCGATGCCGTTGGTGCGCACCCCGTGCACCATTGGCGTGCGCCCGGTCATCAGGGTCGCCCGGTTTGGCTGGCACAGCGGCGACGAGACATAAAATTTGTCAAACCGCGTGCCTTCCTTGGCCAGAGCGTCGATGTTGGGTGTTTTCAGCACATCGTTGCCGTAACAGCCCACATGATCCCAGCGCTGCTGATCTGTCAGAAATACAATGAAATTCGGTTTCGGAGCGTCGCTCATGATATGTCCTTGTTCATACTGGGTTTGCGGTGTTGCCGTCTGCGGCCAAACCAGGGATTTCGCGTACAAATATCAGCCTGAGGGCAAAAACCGCCAATAAAGGTATGCCAGCCAGATTGATCCAAGCGCCATAGGTTGCGGCGTCATGGGGCAACAGGAAACAGGCGCCGGCCAAGGCCGCGATCACGCGTTCCCAGCCCAAAAGGCGGCGCGTTGCGTATCCAACCAAACCCGAACTGATCAAGGCAACCCCCAAAACCGCTGTGAGTGCTGCAACGGCAATGCGCCATGGCTCGCCGATCATCAACAGTGATGGCGAATAGACAAACAGGAACGGCAGAATGAACGCGGGCCATGAAAACTGCACCGCCTTCCAGCCCACTTTCATCGGAGGGGCGCCGCCGATATTGGCAGCCGCAAAGGCCGCAACCGCAATCGGGGGGGTGATCAGCGACATCATGCCAAAGAAAAATATGAACATATGCGCACTGATCGGGGTTAACCCCAGTTCCACCAGCGACGGCGCTGTCAAGGTGGCCAGCAACAGATAAACGCCCAGCGTCGGCAGCCCCATACCCATGATAATAGACAAAACTGCGGCTGTTATCAGCAACAGAAACAGGCTGCTTTCGCCAATGCTGACCAGTTGCAGGGTGATGCCAAACGAAACGGCGGTGATATTCAGCACACCGATAATCGCCCCTGCACAGGCACCTATGACGATAATGTCGGCAACGGTTGTGCCCGCTACCACCAATGCGGTGAACACCCCGCGCAGAGTCATTCGGCTAGGCCCATAGCGGCGAAATACACCCAGAACCAAGGTCACGGCGGTGGCATAGGCTACGGCGCGTTCGGCCTCCAAGTTGTATTTGAACAGGCCCGTGACCAGCACGGCAAAAGGAAGAATGTAATGTCCGCCTTTGACCAGCACGGTTGTGGCGCGCGGAAGCTCGGCGCGTTTCAGGGCCAAAATGCCATTGCGTGCCGCCAACAAATCGGCCTGAATGAACAGGCAGGTATAATAGAGCAAGCCCGGGATCAGCGCGGCCAGCGCGACCTCGGCGTAGGGCACATTCAGGAATTCGGCCATAAGGAAGGCAACAGCCCCCATCACCGGCGGTAAAAGCTGCCCCCCGGTCGAGGCTGAAGCCTCGATCGCCGAGGCCTCGGATGGGGAATAGCCGGATTTTTTCATCATCGGAATGGTGATCACCCCGGTCGAGGCGACATTGGCAATTGCACTGCCCGACACCGACCCGAACAGGGCCGAGGCGGCGATGGCAATTTTGGCAGTGCCACCCCGAAACCGGCCCATTGCGGCCAATGCCAGATCCGTAAAGAACGCCCCGCCCCCTGCAACATTCAGGATATTGCCAAATACAACGAACGACACGACGATTGTGGAGGTAACCAGCAACGGCAGGCCAAGGATACCGTTGGGATCAATGGTCAGATAGCTAATCAGTCGACCAGGACTAACCTGACGCCCTTCCAGATAACCGGGCAGATAGTGGGCAAATACCCCGATAATCAGGAACGTAACCAATATCAAACACAGCGTCAGGCCAGCGACCCGCCGTAGCGCCTCGACCAACAAGGGGATCAGGATTGTGCCACAGATAATCGCCGGAACCGGTTTGACGATCATTGTCGGCAATAAAACAGGGTACATCACCGCAAGGTATCCGCAGGTCAAAAATCCTGCGGTTGCGGCGATAATACCAGCCCACCAGCCAAGCGTCCGCCCGGTTTGGGCATCCGCTTCGGCTGGCAGATAGATAACGGCAAGGGTAAACCCCAAAGCAAAGGACATGTACTGTTCTTTGTAGACGCTCAGCGACAAAAGCTGCAAAACGTCCAGAGCCCACACGAGCGCACCTGCTACGATCAACACCGCAACGGCATTTTTCATCATGTGCATCAGAGGTTACTCGCCGGTAATACCATTGGCTTCGTAATAACCGGCCGCCCCGTCATGCGTCGGCAGGTTTACAACATCCCCCGCCAGCGTATTCAGGTTCATCCGGTTAAAGGCAGGATGAATCGCGATAAACTCGTCCCTGGCGGTATAGAGCGCCTCTGCAACTGCGGCGACCGTTTCGGGCGGTGTGCTGGCGCTGGCCAACAGAACCAGCGTTGATCCCATCATTGGCGTTTCGGCCACGATTCCGGGGCGGCGCTCGTTTGGGGTGACCTGACGAATTAATGTACCCGGAACGATACCGGTCGTGATCTCCAACAGGTCTTCGCGTTCAGGCAAGGGCAAAAACCGAATACCGCCGACAGATGCATCCGCCTGCGAGGTCAGACCCGAGCCAACCGTAAAGACTACCGCGTCTGACCGGCCAGCCATGAAATCCTGAACTGCCGCCGGAGCTGCCGTGGCATGAACAGGTATAATGTCGTCTTCTCCCAGATCGGCTGCTGCCAACTGAGCGCGGCCCCAATATTCCAGAATACGCTGCTGGGTAATGCCCCATGAGACGCGTTTTCCTTTTAGATCGGCCATTGTCATGATGTCGGAATCAGCGCGCACCATCCAACCCGCTTCAAAGGACACCAGATGCCCGACCAACCGGATATTGGGGTGTGGGTTACCTTCGAACACGGTTGTACCTGATGCCGCAAGGCTTGATACATCTGCGCTGGCCAGCGAGAATTGGATCTCGCCACTGTTTAACAACGGCATCGTGACCTCTGGTCCACCCATCGGGACAGCGCGCATGGTCATGCCCCGCTCGTCCATTACCTTGGCCAATGCCGCACCAAGTGCCGACCCTAACGAGCCCTGTGCCGTTGTCCCGATTGTCACGGTTTGGGCTGTGACGGGGGTTGCAGCCATTAGGCCAACCGCCGCGATTGCGGCCCAGCAGACTGTCCGGGTGGCCCCCGAAACGTTCCGTATTTGTGTCGCTATATTCATTGTCATCTCCTCCTCTGACGTGCACTGGTTTCCAGTTGCAAAGCCATAGGGGCGAAAACCTTGTTGACGGTCAACTGTTGAAAGTGTTGTGTTCGGTGGGTGAACATTCATGCTCAATAGCTTGACACCAGGTTGCCAGCCCAAAAGTGGAAGGGCTAAAGTGGCGGTTCTTTATATTGCTATCCTAACCTAGTATTGCGCCGATATTTACAATACATTGATAGCGTGAGGGGTATGGTCGCGTACTACAAATTAACAACGTTACAGATTTATTTTCAGCAACTCAGAATTCGCTGCGAACAATATTGAAATGTTCCAAAAACGATATCTGAACGAGTACACTCTTTTGATAATAAAATTTTAAGCAGCAAAAATTGGATAGATTTGAAACATGTCTGTTAGTGAAATTCCCGCCAAATCTTTAAGATATGTTCCTGCAATAATTCTGCTGCTACTGCCGCCAGCCCTGGGCCTTGCGTACATGTCGTTTGGCATCATCTATGCGGGGGGCTTACGATCTATTGTATATGATTTATCGTGGCTGTCCTTTGCGTTCATTTTTGTGGCGGTTTCGAATTTTTCAAAAGTTTCTTTGGTAAACGTGGGGCGAAATTTGCCGCGTTCATACATTTTCGTATTCTTGGTGCTGGCTGTTGTCTGGATCTATACAACCACTATGGTCGCCGTGAATCCCAAAATGGCGTACTATACCTCGGGCCGTGGGATTGTCGTAATTCTGGTGGGTCTTGCAGCTGCCGCCCTTAAACAAGTTCATGGGGAAAAATTTACCGCGAGCATAGGGTGGGCCCTCTTTGGTGGTGCCATACTTCATGCGCCGTTCCTGATTTGGGTGTATGCTCTGGAAGGGCAAAACCCCGAATTTGATTGGCTTTGGGGCCTTCCGGGTTATCCAAGTTTGCGCCTATATAACCATGCCGTTGAGGCCGCGATAGCTGCCGGGGTTGGTTTGTATTTTATACGGGATCGTCAAAATACCCGGCATCGAGCATTATTGGCCATAGGAACCGTTTTGCTGTGGGCTATACTGTTTTGGGGGGGGGCTAGGGGCGCCTTTTTTGCTCTGCTTTCTACATTTATATTGTTGGCAGCAATCGTTCCACATTTTCTATCAAGGATATGGAAGTTTTTCCTCGCAACAATGGCTTTGGGTGCCGGCTTGTCATTATTATTACCTGTCCCGCATCCTGCATATGGAATTATCGGCCGGATCGACAAGACTTTAGGCTCAGGTAGCTTAAATGCTGCCTCTTCGGACAGACTAAACATTTGGTCCGAGGCTATCGACCTTTTCCTTGAGCGACCCCTTTTCGGCCACGGTTTGGTTCAATATCAACGCCTTGTTGAAACGTTAACGTCACATACCCCCGAGCACGTTCATAATATCCTGTTTGAGGCCCTTCTATCGTTCGGACTTATCGGGACATTGGCCTTAATATATCTACTTGGAAAAATCTTGCTTTCTTCAGCACACCACTTGCGAACCACGCACGAAAACTCTGATATTCCAATGTTATATGTGGCCACTACCTTGCTGGCTCACGGTTTTGTATCGGGAACCTACTTCCATATGCATTCGATGATAACAATTGCGTTGGCGCTTGGGCTTTTGCTTCATACTGTAGTTGATGGCAAACAACGAAATTAACCTTCGATACGTTTTACAACAGAACCCAAAATCAGGCCGCGCCTGCATCACAGTTAGAGCAAAATATCTCTCCGGTGCGTTGGTGCATTCGAACAGGGCTTCCGTCTGAAATTGGCTCGAAACAGCCATCACACATGCCATCCATTCCCATAATTTCGTCTGTGTAACCGCTTTTATCTTGCTCAACGCCGTGGTGAACCTGTCCGCGCTCGGCACTTTTAACCATCGTACGGCGGAAAACCTCGTGTAAGCTGGCCCAGCGTGCAATCAGATGTTCCGGTATATCATAGGCGCGAACGCATTCGAAAAACAGATTTTCACGATACTCAAACAGCTCGTCAGAAATAATCATCCAGTGATGGGCGTTAAACGGCGGCTCAACAAATGAGCTGCGCACACCGGTCATCAGGCCCACTAAAAACTCGTACTGTTTACCCGAAACCCGCGATTTTGTGACCTTTTGAAAAAATGGAGACAACCTTGGATCCAGATATACCCGGGTATAAAAGTCATCCAAAATTTGCGAAATCAGCTCGCCTTCTTTCACGGCAGCCCACAACTCGGGATCCGGCTCGATGGCATTAATTTTTGCGTCGTCATCTGGCATATACGGCGCAGTTGTTTCAAATGGATCCGCGTGGATTGACGCCAGCTTAATCCCGCAGGCAACCGCCTTGATCCGGGCTGTTTCGATACTATCAGGCGAACCCGCCAGAAAAAGCGTGTATTCACGCAGATCGGGGTGCTCGGCAAATGCGATGTCAACGACACGCTGCTTGGCCCCATCCTGTGATGCCGCGCAATGTGCTGTAAAATTGGGATATTGCGCCTCAAGTGCGTTGAGTTTTTCGATTAGGTACAGGTTCTTTTCCAGAACGGCCCCATGATAGAGTGTAATCGGAGCCGAGTGGCCGCGGCGCAAAGCATCCCGTGCTGCGCCCAACATCGGGGCTACACCTGTGCCTACCCCTATCAGCAACAACGGCTGCCCAGCCATGGCTGAATCATAGTAACAGGTACCAACCGGCCCCTGAATTTCAACCTCGTCACCGGGCATAAGAGTTTCTGCCACCCAGTTGCTTACCTTGCCATCCGGATACCGCCGAATATGCAGATCCATGAAATAGTCGTTCTCGCGGATGCTGGCCACGGAATAGCTTCGGGTTTCACCCTCAGGGCTAGTCAGGTTAATAAACTGCCCAGCGCGCCAGTCCAGCTCGGTTAGCGGTTCCAGTAATAGCTGCCAAACATCATCCGACAGCTGATTTTTCTCTGCCACCAACGCCTTGATGTTCCACTGTGAAAGATCCGGTAGTCGAGCCTCAACCCGTACGGCAGTGCGGGTAACGCAGGGCAAAAACAGATTGCGACCACGCATTTCGTTTGTAAGGCGCGACTGCGCCTCTTCGCCAAGTTCGCCCGAAACGGCCTCCAGCATACAAGAACGGCATGAGCCCTTACGACAGGAAAAGTGGAGGTTGGCCCCGCCGCGCAGCATCGCATCCAGCGCTGTTTCACCCTCTTTTATCCGGTATTTCTTACCATCAAAGTTAATCCAGTTATGCGTGTTTTCCATGAGCTTCGACTTCTTGTTAGGTTAAGCTAGCATATTAAAATGTTTGAATTCCCAGTTAAGCTGCTCAATCACAGCGTGGCTTTCCTGGATGTTTTCGTCAGTATTTTCCTGACGCAGGATGTTTCCAATATAATCATGTGCCTCTTCAAGGCGGGTTGAAATCTTTTTGGCATCTTGGGGCTGCGGTTTGGAATTTCCCTCCAGAAACACCTGCGACCCCTCAAGCAGCTTTAAATACCCGAGTGAGACCATGGCGTTATCCACACCTTCCAAACTTGATTGGGTCTTGTTTAGCTCGTGCGACCAATAAGATACAAACGGCCCGGGTCCGGTTTTTAGCGCCGCCACAACAGGCATGATTTTGTTTTTCAAATCGTACTCTACGTTTTCAAATACATCGGCACGTATGGCAGTAGAAATGGCTTCCATGGTATTCAGACACTCTGCGCCGCCACTGGATTCCCACGTGGCTTGGTTGCTGACCTTTCCGCTTTCGTCTCGGGCAGTAGAGGCAGCGAGCAATTCCATTGGAATAACCTTGTTAAACA
This sequence comes from Rhodobacterales bacterium UBA3089, assembly GCA_002367255.1. GTDB lineage: Bacteria > Pseudomonadota > Alphaproteobacteria > Rhodobacterales > Rhodobacteraceae > NORP23. The sequence goes on from DFBD01000119.1 coordinate 6,962, forward strand.
AAGGGCCGGCTTCCTTTTGAAGGCGCTTCATAAGTCGGTCAACGGAAGGTCTTATGCTGGGCAGGTCCACATGGGTAACCAGAAGCAGGCTTTTCGCTTTCAGTTCAGAGGGCAGATTTTCCCACATGCGCCTTTCGCTTTCTCGCCAGGCTTGCGTAGCATTCGTACACCAGATAACAAAATCCGCCTGATGTGCCACAGTCAAAAGTTGATCGATGCTGCGCGACGGGTCCGAGGTTCCGGGTGTGTCAAATATTTCGAATCTTTTCAGGAATGGCACATCCAGCGTAACTTCCAAACACTCCAGCTCACGCAATTCGTCTTCGCTTAATGCGCTGATATCATAAAGAGATCGGCTGCCGGTGTGCCCGATGGCCCGGTAAACCGGATCCGCACCGTAAAGAAAGTTTACGGTTGGCATAGCACTGGCCGAGGCCTGTGTTTCCACCACATGCTGACCCAACAGCATTTTTACAAATGTCGACTTACCGGAGCTAAACTCACCTCCAATAGCGACCTGGATGGGCCGCGACAAAAGCGTTTTCAAATCAAGGGCGGCGTCATAGGCCCTTGCGACAAGACCATCGCTTCGATCAGCCTGTGCGAGCTTGGCAATAGCCTCGGATACAGTTTTCTCCAGTTCAGCCTGGACGCCTGCGGTTGAATCTTGCATTTCTTCTGGTCCTACGCGGCTAAAGCTTGTTGGAGGGTTGCGCTCACTTCTTTACAGACCTTGGCGCGCTCTCCAAGTTCTTCAATCCGTTTTTCAATTTCTTCAGCTGTGGCCGGTGCGGGTCGCGTTGCATCGGAGGTGATAGCCTCAACCAAACCGTTCAACGTGTTTTGATATGAGGTCATCGCCTCATTAGACGAGGTAACCAACTGGTCGCTCATACTTTCCACCAGTTCTTTTTGAATCGGGAAGAACTGGACCCTGATCATTTTGGCAACATTGTCACGGATTTTGCTAGTGCGCATAAATTTGGCCATCCAGCCCTTCCACCAAGACGAATCCATATCAATCGCCACAATTTTTGAAAGCGCGACTGTGCTGGCGCTTTGACCTGCAAGGTCGGCCGTGTTGATCCGCAGGCCTTCGGCGGCAGGCAGCCCTGCATCAACCATCGACTTGGATATCTGCCCGACTCCTTTTTCAATACTTCCCAGCACAGTGCCCTGAACGCGCGGGAACTCTTCGCGTAGATACTGGTTTAGCTCGCGGCGCAGTGGCGTGGTATCACATGACCACGGCATCGGTGTTTTACTTGCTTTGGCCCGCAGCAGAAACGCTGCAAACTCCTCGTCATGATCGGCAATGAAGTTTTCCGTGATTTCCTGAAGGCCCTTACGGATTCTAGACCAAGCCACATTCATATTGGTTTCGAGTACAAGTCGAAGCACTATAAATAAACGATCACACTCTGCATTAAAATGCTCCGCATCAAATTCGGGTTTTTGTTCCTGGATCCGATATTTTTGATCGCCCATCTCGTCTTGTTTCTGCTTCAGCGCATCTATCGCAGTTTCGGCATTTGCCAATATCAGCTTTGCCGCGTTATCAAGATCTATGCGCGCGCTGCTTAGCCAAGCGTGCCCCTGACCTTCAAGCATCATTTGAGACAGCTCTTTTTCCAACGCAGGCAAGCCAGAAGCCTGCCACGCACCCTGCCGATCCTGACTCTCAAATTCCATATTGCTTTTTGCTTGCTTTGCATCGGCATCTACGGCCAGCATTGAATTAATCTTCGCCGGGTCAACAGTAGCTTCACCGATCATGGCGTTGCTGGCGCAGGCCGCGCTGCCAAATACGATCGGAATTTCAGTGCCCGGGCTTTCTTTAGCCATAAATTTGGTGATGTGTTTGCGGATCGAAGGGATATCGGTTTCCGGGTTGGTCAGCTCATCCGTGCGGTTCACAAAAATAACCAACCTGTCCAGATGAAGCGCATTCAGAATGCGAACCAAATACAGGTCAGCACTGGAAAATGCTTGATGCGCCGATAGCACAAGCACAAAAACCTGTGAATGCTCAAGGCTTTGCAGCGTGATCTCTTCGCGGATCATCAGCGGGTCATTTAAACCCGGCGTGTCTACCATCACTACGGGGAAGGCAAACTTTTCCTTCTCAAAATACACTGCGGCTTCACGCGTAATATCTGCGTATCGCCCTTGTACATTCTGCTTTACCAGCGTGTCCGGATCATCCCCAGCACAGATATAGCGCGCCAATACATCGGTAGAGGCATTGTCAAACCTGTGCGCTTTCCCAAGCAAGCTCTGGAATTTATCCCCAAGCTGTATTTTGGCCCTTTCGCGCATTTGCTCAACTTCCAGCCGGATGTCATTAAGCTTTTCTTCACTATCGGGAATTTCCTCTGCCAGCTCACCTAACCGGCCACCACGGTTTGCAAATTTATCCCATTGCCGATCATCAAAAAACGAAAACTTTGCGCCTTTATGCGGCCCCCCGGCTTATTAAAAAATAGACGGGTCACAACCGCTGTCCACGGGTTTACATCAGATGGTAGGAAATTCGGCTTTGCAATCAATGAATTAACCAAGCTGGTTTTACCTGCTTTAACTTGCCCAATAAACGATATCGACGTAATAGCATTCACAAGTGTATCTTCAGTGGGCTTAAACAGGTGACCATAATCCTCACCGTCTGTAGCGCCCCGCAACCGTTCCAGCAGGGCGAGAATACCATCGCTCTGCGTTTTCAAATCCGCGCCAAGGGCAAAGGGTGAGGATGAATTTGTCTCAAAACCCATGGGAAGAATCCTCGGTATCAGCTAGGGTAGCCTCGGTCACCTGCTCTGAATTATTCGGTGAAGGCTTCGCCAGAACAGCAGTGCTTGGTTGATTAGTGTCTGCACTCAGATCAAGAACCAACTCAAGATCCCACAAGAATTGCTCGTCGTGCATATGGATGCCGACACCCGCCGCCGTAATATTCAGTAAATCAACAGCATCTTTAGCCGTAATGCCCATATGAATTAACTGAACTGCAGCCAAAATTCCGACACGCTCGGTTTCGGTCTGCAATACGGCAACCCGACGGCCTTGTGAAATTACGCTTCCGATCTGATTTGCAAGCGCGAGGCTTGAACGGACGTCCCTTGGGGTACCTGCGTCAGGATCGGTATAGGGTATACTGTCAATGTCAGCAGCCCGCAAAGCTTGCGCAATTTTCGGGTTTATTTTGTCTGAAAGGGCAACTATATCAATCGACCGGTTCTGCAAGGCAGAAACCAGATTATCGCGGTCCGTTTTTGACACGCCTTCCACCTGCGCAATCGCAAAGGAGCGGCGAATAATCCAGTTCAGAAGACCATCAGCGGAGCCAACAGTACGGGTATTAATCCCCTCGGGAAGGCCGCGATGCTCCGGTGCCAGTTGCCGTGGGTGTGCATCCAGCCTAGGAAGTGCAAGGCTGCCAGTTTTAATAAAATGCTTGGTGACAGGATTGCTCGGTTTATCAAAAAATGCCCTGGCTGGTCCCTGTTCGACTATGCCGCCACCGCCCAGCAGTAGCACCCAATCGGAAAAAGCCCGTGCCTGCTCGCTGTTATGGGTTACCATAATAATAGCGCGCTTTCGGGATTCCCCTTTAAGCCAGTTGAGCATGGTCAGGGCTTCATTATGGGCAACACCTGCGGTTGGCTCATCCAGGCATAGCATCGCCGGGTCGTGTGCCAGCGCTTCCTGGATCTGACTTTTAATCGTGCCACCATCAATGGCCCGCTGCGCCTGTTCACTACGGCTGGCCTGCTCGATAACGCTCGGGTGATTACTTGGGCTAAGTGTTCCATCGGCATAGCTGGCAACATCATAAGAGATGCTCAGACCATTGCCGTTCCCATGCCCGTCCAGCACGGCTAAAAGGGTTGATTTTCCCACGCCAACGGGGCCCATGATCGCGTAAAAACCAGTTGCTTCAATATTCAGTTCAAGTCCGGAAAGTAACCTTCTGTCACCTGCCCGAATCTCCAAGTTTGATAAAATGCATAATTTATGTGGCATTTAGTATTTCGTTTGTGTCGCCTTAACCCATAAGCCGGCCACAACGCCAAAGTTTTTAGTTTCGAACTCTGCCAGTAAAAATTGGCTACCAACTATTACACATATCAATGACGAATCGTCACTTGAAGACGACCGCATTGTTAACAACTGAGGCCCACTACCTAGAGCAGGTAGAACCGCTTCGCGCCATTTTAAAATCGAGGATTTAAGGGCCTTAGAAAGGCCTTCATCAACGACACCCGAAATGCCAAAGGTTTGGGCCTGCCCGGCAGTATCGTCTTCCAAATATGTATACTTCACCTTGCCTTTAATGCTGGCCCAAAAGTTAGCCAAAACCGGGGAATTCACAATGGTTTCCATCGGCTTCTCCCGGTTTTTACCCTGTTTCCAATCGCTAAGGGACACAACATCAGACGGTGCGGAGGGATTACTATCGCTGACTGTATCAGCGGGT
>DFBD01000270.1 GCA_002367255.1 Rhodobacterales bacterium UBA3089
GCCCAGCAGGATGCGTCCGGTTTGTCGCAGGCTGCGTTGGTCCGTTTTCAGGAACAACCAACCACCGATCGCCAGCAAGAAGGGCACAAGCCAATCCAGATCGAACGATAGGATTTGAATGACAAGCGCCGAGCCAAGGTCCGCGCCAAGCACAATCGCCAAGCCGTTGCCAATTGCCAGAAATCCACCAGCGGCAAAACCTGTTGCCAGCAATGCCGTAGCGGTGGAGCTTTGCAGCACAATTGCCAGCAGCATCCCCATGAAAGACGTCTGAACGCGGTTGCGTTTCCCGTTGGTCATCATGCGTTTGAACGACGGCCCCATGGCGCGTTCAATACCGGTTTGAACCATGCGAACCGCGAATAGCAATAACATGGTTGCACCCGCAAGGTTCAGAAAAAAGGCGAGAACACTCATGCAGCACCTCCAACGATTTCAATCAGTTGCGAAAGTAGTTCCGGCGTTGCGGCGGTCAGAACCCGCCCGTCGGAATGCAGGGTCAACGGGTTGCCTTTCCAATCGGTCATCAGGCCGCCTGCGGCCTCGATCAAGGCGACGATGGGCAGGTAGTCGTAAGGTTGCAGGTTGCAATCCACCACCGCATCGATATGCCCTGCGGCGACCAGCGCGTGGGGGTAGCAATCGTAAGACATCCGGCGGGTTTTTCCGGTTTTCAGTAGCTTGGCGAACGCATCAGGGTACTGCGCTAACATTGTTTCGGTTTCGTTAATGAACAGCGTGGCTGCATTCAAATCGGTTTGGGCCGAAGCCGCAATCGGCATCCCGTTCATGCTTGCCCCGACGCCCGCCTGACCGATATAAACTTCGTCCTGCGCAGGCATTCCCACGATGCCCAGCACCGGTTTACCCTGATTAACCAGCCCCAACAGCATCCCGAACAGCGGCATCCCCGATATAAACGAACGCGTGCCGTCGATAGGATCAACCACCCAGTAAGTTTCGGCCTCTAGGTTTTCGCTGCCGAACTCCTCGCCTAAAATGCCGAAATCGGGGTAGGCTTCGGCCAGCGACTTGCGGATCTGTGCCTCGACATTTTTGTCAGCCACGGTGACAGGGCTTTCGTCGTCTTTGGTTTCGATTTCCAGCAGCTGGCGGAAATACGACATTGCGGTCACGGATGCTTCGTCAACGGTTTTAAGGGCCACGTCGGCAATCTGACGATGTGTATCTTGAAGGTTCATTTGTTGTCCTTGTTCGGAGCGACGACGATTTTCATCCCGACGGCTTTGGCGGTGTTTTGGAACAACACTGGGGGGGGCGTATCAGTCACAAACACGTCGATCGTTGATACTTCGGCGAAGATGATCGGCCCTTTTCGTCCGATCTTGCTTTGATCCGCGACAACGATGCTGGCGTTTGCATTTTCAACATAAACCCGCGCGAATTCTGCTTCGGACAGGTCCGTAGACATGAACCCGTTATCCGAATTTACCGCAGCCGCTGACAGTATTGCATAGTCGGGGTTGAACCCTTTGATGAAGTTCATCGCCCCGGCATCATAGCTGCCGCCATCGGTCTCGCGCAGCTCGCCACCGGCAAAAAACACGCGGTTGTGGTTGTGGGCAGACAGACGTTCGGCAACTTTGATGGAATTCGTCACCACGAACAGGTTTTTTCGGGCCCGCAATGCATCGGCGATAAACGTGGTGGTGGAGGAATTGTCGATGAACATCGAAGCGCCATCCTCGATCATGCCCACCACACATTTCGCCATCGCGCGTTTGGCGGTACGGTTGACCTCCATGCGTTCGCCAAAGGCGGGTTCTTCATTGCGATTGGCCAGCAATACGCCGCCATGAACCTTGATAACAACACCCTCTTTTGCGAGGTGCTTGATGTTTCGCCTGATGGTTTCTTCGGATACATTCAACAGGTTAGCAAGCTCCGCCGTGCGGCACGACCCACCGCTTTCACGCAAGACTTCAAGAAGTTCATGCGCACGGTGCGACGAATATATTTCAGCGGTTTTACTCAATTCAGGCCTGCTTTTTTGATTACCTGTGAAAAACCACAGTTCTTGAGTGATGTCGAGGGGTTTTGGGGGGTATTGTGGGTATATTTGGTAAATATACTGTTAACAGGCCGGTTTCGGACAAAAATCATCATATAGATCGAATTTTAAGTAGGTATTCCTTGTTGGCCACATCTTTTGTGATAAGTAGGGGAAGCGGAATATCCTGGCAGAAGCCGGATGTGGCACGGCCTCCCGCAATCTCTTGATTATTGAATTACAACGTCACAGTTTTGCTGGTGCGAGCGTGAAGGGACGCCTTCATGATGGGGAAGTCGGAGAGCCTCCGTGGGGGAGGCTCTCCTGACTAAAACATGATCCGAACCAGCCACAAGGTGATGGACGGAAACCCAAGCAGGATGCCAACACGGATGATGTCCGACAAGACAAAGGGCGCAACGCCGCGATAGGTTTGCGAGATTGAAATTTCCGGTGCGATGGAATGGATGATGAACAGGTTCATGCCAACGGGCGGGGTTATCAGGCCGACTTCTACTACGATTAATGCGATGATGCCGAACCAGATCGCGACTTCCTCGGGTGGTAAGCCGAAATCCAGCGACATGATGATCGGGAAGAAAATCGGGATGGTCAGCAGGATCATGGAAAGGGAATCCATGACACAGCCGAAAATCAGGTAAAGAAACAGCATCGCAATCATGACCATAATCGGTGCGAACCCCTGTTCGCCTACCCATGTCGCCAATCCTTGTGGGGTTTGGGTGAAGGCGAGGAAAGAATTGAACAATTGTGCGCCGAACACGATGAAGAAGATCATGCCAGTCGATGATGCTGTGGACAGGATGGAATCGAGGAACCCGCGACGATCCAGCCCGCCCGATATAACGCCGTATAGACCCGTGCCGGTTGCACCAACGGCGGCCCCTTCGGTCGGGGTGAAGATGCCGGCGTAGATGCCACCTATAACGGCCAGAAATATCACGGCCACGGGCCAGATTTTGATCAGGTTCTTGAACCGCTTCGGCATAGGAACACGCGGTGCGCGGGTGGCGCTATCGGGGTTGATCCAGACGTAGATCATGACGGTCAGCATATAACCAAGCGCCGCGAGGGCACCTGGTATCATCGCCGCCATGAACATTTTTACGATGTTTTGCTCGGCGATAATGGCATAGATAACAAGGATGATGGACGGTGGAATAAGTATCCCCAAGGTGCCCCCCGCCGCCAGAACACCGGTCGATAATGCATCCGAAAACCCGTGGCGGCGAAGCTCTGGCAAGGCTACGTGCCCCATGGTCGATGCCGTCGCCAGCGATGAACCGCACACCGCGCCAAACCCCGCGCAAGACCCGACAGCAGCGATGGCCATGCCGCCCTTGTAGTGCCCGACCCAGTCAGCCGCAGCGCGAAAAAGATTGCCGGACATACCGGATTTGGTGGCGAAATGACCCATCAACAGAAATAGCGGCACGATCGAAAGCGAGTAGCTGGAGAACGTGTCATAGGTCAGGGATTTCAACTGCGCGAGTACGGCGTTGGGCGACCCCAGCATGATCCATGTGCCTGTAAACCCGGTAATCGCCATCGAGACGCCAATCGGGATGCGCAGGAAAATGGCCACCAGCATGACCGCGAATGCGATGATAGAAAGCTCTAAACCGGTCATACTATTGGCCCTTCCTGACCACGGATCGTCCAGTTGACGGCCCGCCAAACAGTGTAAATGCACACCACGGCAAAGAACGCCGCGCCGACCATCGACAGGGCGTATCCGTACCAAACGGGCATACGAAGGATGAACGTGGTTTCAGTGTAATAGGGCTTATCGCCCAGCATCAACAGGGTGCGTAATGTATCCGAGCCCATCGGCAAGCGCTCCCCCAGGCCCAACCACAAACGCCACGCGATGACGCTTGCCGCGATGGCCATGGCGGTATCGCCAGCCATCCCCAAACCAGCGCGCAGGCGGGGGGGGAAGGTGTCTACCAGAACGTCAACGGTGACTTGGCCGCGGTTGATCTGGCTCCACGGTAAGAAGCTGAATACGGCGACGGCGCAGGTAAGTTCAACCAGCTCGAAGTCGCCCGGGATGGGGCCGAGCCCTGCCCAGATCAATGCGCGCCCCGCAATGGACATGATTGTCATGATGGCGGCGGCGGTCAGCAGAACCCCGCCGAAATACGCCAGCCATTTGGCCACGATTTTCAATATGCGCCCTAATCTGGCTTCGGCCAGCGGGGCGATGCCTTTTGGTGAATCGCTCAACATATTCCCCTTTTTACCGCCTTATGACGGTTTTAAAGGTGGAATGATAGATGGCCGATTGTTCAGCCCCTCGATATCCATTCCGGCGGTTTTCTTGTACGCAGTAGCGGTGTTTTCCAACTCGTCTTTCGTTAGCACATCTTCGATTTGCGCGAATCCATTGGGTGCGCGTTTTGCGACCACATCAAGAACCTTGTCTGGCCCGTCCCCCCGATTGGCCAGAACGATGGCTGCCGTGACGGGGCGGCGCTCCGTATCATAGGTTTGCAAAGCGGCGGCGGTTACGCCTTGGGTCTGGAATTCACGCGCCAGAACGCGGGCGTCCAGAATGGCCTGTGTCGCGCCGTTGGAGCCAATGGGATACATCGGATGCGCGGCGTCGCCCAGCAAGGTCATCTTGCCGTGACTCCACCTTGGTAAGGGGTCGCGGTCAATCATCGGGAACTCGAATATATGTTCGGCGTTGCGGATGGTTTCGGGCACATCCAGCCAGTCAAACGACCAGTCCTTGAACTGTGGCAGGAAGTCATCCAACACGCCGGGGCGGTTCCAGTCTTCGCGTGACCACATGTATTCCGGCGGGAATTTCAAGTCGCAAATCCAGTTGATAACGGACCCTTCCGGTGTATCAGCGATGGGATAGCAAACGAACTTGCGTTTCTTTTCGCCGATCATCGCCATAGAACGCCCTGTCAGAAATTTTGGCCCGTGCGTGACCCCGCGCCACATCACGATACCGCCCCAGACCGGCGGCCCCTCGTCAGGGTAAAGGCGGGCGCGGGTTTTGGAGTGCAACCCGTCTGCTGCCACAAAAGCGCAGCCATTTTCGCGCGTTTCAACGCCAGCATCGTCGGTTATGACGATCTGGACACC
>DFBD01000066.1:0-2283 GCA_002367255.1 Rhodobacterales bacterium UBA3089
AATACGGTATCAACGTGGTTCACGACTGGGCCATCAACGTCGATCGTGATGCTAAAACGGTGACACTGGCGGGTGGATCGAAAGTTCCATACGACAGTCTGGTCATCTCGCCGGGTATTGATTTTATCGATGGTTCCGTTCCCGGGTGGGATTTGTCGTCGCAAAACGCAATGCCGCACGCCTATAAGGCTGGCTCGCAAACGCAGTTGTTGAAGGCACAGGTTGAATCGATGGGCGCTGGCGGCACCTTCGCTATGGTTGCTCCGCCGAACCCGTATCGTTGCCCACCTGGACCGTACGAGCGTGTTTCGATGGTTGCCCACCTGATGAAGGAAATCAACCCGACGGGTAAAATCCTGATCCTTGACCCCAAGCCGAAATTCTCCAAGCAAGGCTTGTTCGAAGAAGGTTGGGACAAGCATTACGGCGGCATGATCGAGCGCATCGGCCCAGATTTTGGTGGTGCTAACGTTTCGGTTGATCCGGGCGCAATGACTGTAAACATCGACGGCGAAGTCGAGAAGGTCGATGTCTGTAATGTCATTCCAGCCCAAAAAGCTGGCCGCATTGCTGAGATCGCTGGCGTGACCGAGGGCAACTGGGCACCTGTCCACGCGGCTGACATGCGCTCTAAACTGGATGACAACATCTATGTGCTTGGTGATTCAAGCTCGCAAGGTGATATGCCGAAATCCGGTTTCTCCGCCAACAGCCAGGCCAAAGTTTGTGCCATGGCAATCCGTGGCAAGTTGACGGGCAGCTCGGTCTTTCCGGCGAAGTTCTCCAACACTTGCTGGTCGTTGATTGAAACCAATGACGGCATCAAGGTTGGCGCATCTTACGAAGCAACAGACGCCAAAATTGCCAAAACGTCAGGGTTCGTATCCCAGACAGGCGAGGATGCCGCGCTTCGTCAACAAACCTACGAGGAATCCGTTGGTTGGTACGCAGGTATCACGGCTGACATCTTCGGATAATATACCGCGAGCGAATGAACCAAGGGGAGGGCCGACGCCCTCCCTTTTTTTATTTAGCAGCTGGCCGCCCACCAGATTTACTGCGATTTGGGCGTCGCCGTTTCTGGTTGGTATGGCCCGCAGGGTTACCACCGCCGCCCGGACGCCCACCGCCGCCGCCACCACCGCGTTTTTTGCCCTGCCAACCTTTAGACTTCGATTTAGGCTTGGGGTCTGGGCCGTCGCGTTCAATTAACTTGCGCTTAAGAATTTTCTCGACAGCAGTCAGTTTTTTCAACTCGTCCGGCGCACATAGCGTGATCGAGACACCCGAAGCCCCGTTACGCCCGGTCCGCCCAATACGGTGAACGTAATTCTCGGCCTCGTCGGGCAAGTCAAAGTTGACCACATGCGTAATGCCCGGCACGTCAATCCCGCGAGCAACAATATCAGTCGCAACCAGCACATTAACAAAACCGTTTTTGAACTTTCCAAGCGCCTTTTGCCGTGCGTTCTGGGCTTTGTTGCCATGAATTACCTCGGCCTCGATACCATCCGTAATCAGGTTCTTCGCAACCTTATCCGCCCCGCGTTTGGTGCGGGCGAAGACGATTGTGCGCTTAACGTCCGGTTCCGAGAGGATTTCGACAAGCCGGCCACGTTTGTACGGGCCGGTTATCAATTCGGCGCGCTGTTCAACTTTAGGCGCGGCTGACACCAGCGGTGTCACCTCGACCTTGACCGGATCGGTCAGGAAGCTTTCAGCCAAGCCGCGCACTTCTTTGGGCATCGTTGCGGAAAACAGCGCCGATTGGCGACGCGGGTGCAGGCGCGACAAAATCCGTTTCACAGGTTGCACAAAACCCATGTCCAGCATCCGGTCGGCTTCGTCCAGAACGACAAACCGCACTTCATCAAGACGGATTTTCTTGTCGTTCATCAAATCTTCAAGTCGCCCGGGGGTGGCAATAACCACATCAACGCCGCGCCCGATCTTTTTAATCTGGCCCGCGCGCGAAACGCCCCCTAGCACCAGACAGGTCGTCAGACCGGCACCACCGGAAAACTGTTTGAAGTTGTCTTCAATCTGCACCGCCAACTCGCGCGTGGGGGCAAGCACAAGTGCGCGACAACTTTTGGGGGCAGGGCGGCCTTGCATGCTTAAGATGTGATGCAAAATCGGCAGGCCAAAGGCTGCGGTTTTACCCGTACCGGTCTGCGCTACACCCAAAATATCACGACCATCAAGCTGTGCTTTGATCGATTGTTGCTGGATTGGTGTAGGTGTTGTGAAACCCGAACGCTCAAGCGCATTCAATAGGGTTTG
>DFBD01000066.1:2292-6208 GCA_002367255.1 Rhodobacterales bacterium UBA3089
TGTGCATATGAGGGGTCCGGCCGCATAAATCAACCCCCTTACTGTCGAGGCGCTGGCCGATCATTCCTCAGCAAGCGCCGAATATACAATTCCCGATCTCGTGGCGTCATCTTCTCAATCTGCGCGATTACCGAGTCATGCCCCGCCGCCGTCAAGTTGGAAAGCATTACCCGTTGGGCGGCAAAAACATCGCGCACAGCATCGATGTCGAAAGGCTCTGCACGCAATGCTATCACAAAACGACCACGCAGGCTTCGCAATGCCTCGCGGTCAGGGCGCAAATCCCCACGACGATCCCGCAGGCCTTCGCGCAACTCGCGTTGGTGGGCTTGGGGCATGGCACGGGCCAGCATCGCAACCCCATCGGGTGCCTCAAGGTTATTGCGATGGATTTCGGGGGCCCGCAAAGCAGCCCCCCCAATAACACCGGCAATGCCTAGGTTCGCGGCCACCGACACGATCAAGGCCAGCTTGATCCAACGTGGCGTGCCTTTAGCCTTTGGTGTAGTTTTTTCACTCATCTTTTAACCCTCCGCCAGAAAATCGCTGAAACTTGCGATCCCGCCATAGGTGAAATCATCCAGCGGGTCGCCGCTGATACCTGCCACGATATCACCAACTCCGGGAATAGATTGCAAGGTGTCAGTGCTAGCATACCCAACGGTCACACCTAATACGGTGCAAACGCCAACGGCGGCCATGCCTTGAATGCCGCCCATCGGCTCCATCACACGGGCGAGCCAGCCCTTGCGTTTTACAGGCTGGCGTTCAGGCACACCTTGCCGCGCCGCCGAAACTTCACCGGCATCCGCAAGGATGCTCGCCATCAGGGCACTGCTTAATTCCGGTGCGGGATCAACCGCATCTTTGAAGAAAGCATCCAGATCGATCTGGTGTTTTTCCGTATCAGTCATGAAACTCTCCTTTCCTTAGTCCATAGCCAGCCCGAGGGCCGACCGGTTGCTTGATAAATCCGCCGCCAATGTGCGCCTTGCGCGTGACAACAGGCTTTCGACCGCTTCAACGCTGGTCTCCAGCACCTCTGCGATCTCGGGGTTCGATTGTTCTTCAAAATGTCGCAAGGTCAGGGCCAGCTTTTGACGTGCGGGCAGGCGGTCCATCGCTTGGCGGAGCGCACGACCACGATCTGCGGCTATCAACTGATCCTCGACATTCGGTGTCTCGTCTTCCATTTCGGGCGCTTCATCCAAGCCAACACCGCGTTTCTTGCGCAAACGGTCGGTGCAAAGGTTGGATCCAACGCGGTAGAGCCATGTTGAAACCTTGGCCTCGCCTGTGCGCCAGTCGGGTGCTATTTTCCATAACCGTAGCATTGCTTCTTGCGTTACATCCTCGGCCTCGGCCGGGTCTTTCAGCAAACGCCGCGCCAATGACAAAACCCGGGGCGCATGACGCAACATCAAAGCCCGGGCTGCCGCCTGGTCTCCGCTTGCATACAACGCGAGGAGTTCCTCGTCGCCGGTATCGCTCATTACATCAAATGCCATGGTCATTTTGCATGTATAACGGGGTTCCAGTCGCTGTGCAGTGTGAAAGTGGCGGGCCGAACGAGTTTCCGGCCCGCGAAGTGGTTAGTTGTTACGGTTTCCACGTTGGGCGACGGCTGCGTCCCATTCTGCTTGTGTGACCTCGCCGTTGCCGTCTGCATCAATACGTTCGAACAGTCTGCCAGCTTGTGGTGGGCGGGATTCTTCCATGCTTAGTTTCCCGTCACCATCCGCATCGGCGCGTTGCAACAGGTGTTTAACGGCCAAGTCCATGCGTTCGCCTTGCTGTGCCCGCATCAATTCGGGATTGCCTTGTCCGGCTTTGCCCCCATCCTGACCATGCCCGCGTTCACCACCACCACGGCGACCATCGCGTTGTTCCATCATCTTGGCTTTCAGTTCGTATGCATCCAGATATCCGTCGCCATTGGCATCGGATTGCGCAAACCTCGCGGCACCGTTCGCCTCGATTTCTGCCTGCGTGATAACATTGTCAGCATTCGTGTCGAAGGTTTCGAAGCTAGGCATTTTACCACCGCGTGGGTTGGCTGACGCCATTGTTGCCAAGCCAAGACCACCAACGGCAACCGAAACTGCCAGCGCTGTAAGTACACTCTTCTTCATTCTCTGCTCTCCTTGCGTTTTATGTCGGCCCGCATTGTTGCGACCTACATATATACAAACGGGACAATGGCGTGTTTCCGTCGAAATTTCTTTTTGCGACATCCCGACGCAAGGCAGCTTGTCCTACTCACAAATCAATGAGAAACACATAGATAGGCATATATGACTAATGAACTACATAACTTTGATATTGGCGAGAAACGATCAATCAAGCAGTCCCTGCTTCGTGGTTGGCGTCGTAAATGCCCGGCCTGTGGCAGTGGGCCGCTTATGCGGGATTATCTGACTGTGCACGATACGTGCCCCGTGTGCAGTGAAGAATTGTACCACCACCGCACTGATGACGGCCCTGCATGGGCCACGATCCTGATATCAGGCCACCTTCTTGCCCCCTTGATGTTGGCAGTGTTTGAAATCTTCCGCCCCGAAGGTTGGGTGATGGCACTTGGTTTCTCGATCACGTTTCTGCTTTTGGCCCTATACCTTCTGCCTCGCTTGAAAGGTATGTTCGTGGGGCAGCAATGGGCCAACCGCATGCACGGCTTTGGTGGTGACGGGGCGTAACCGCCGCTACGGCACTCTGGACAAAGCCGTCCGCTTCGGCCCATATAGCCCCATGGATGAAGCAGAAAAACGACGGACTATCCGCGACGCAGCAACGATTGTTCTGTTGCGTGTGCGGGATGACAAACATCAGGTGCTAATGGGCCAGCGCGGCTCTGGTGCCGTGTTTATGCCCAACAAATACGTTTTCCCGGGGGGGGCGGTTGATAAGCAGGATTATGATATCGCGCCTGCGACCCCGCTAAGCCCGCTTGATGAACAAGGGCTTAACCACCTTGCGCCCGACGGTATAGCCTCGGCTATCGCCATGGCGGCTATCCGCGAGTTGTGGGAGGAAACCGGCCTGATGCTGGGGGCCAAGGGGAAGGCCGAAGGGGACGTCCCCGCCGACTGGCAAGGGTTCTATGATCAGGGTTTGGCCCCACGCGCCGATGTGCTGCGTTTTTTCTTTCGCGCCATCACGCCGCCGGGGAAACCACGTCGTTTCGATGCACGGTTCTTTATTGCAGATAGCGAGGCGGTTCACGGCCCTGACGATGATTTTTCTGACGCTTCGGATGAACTGGGCCATCTGCACTGGATAGACCTGTTGGAGGCCAAAGCGCTCGACCTACCGTTTATCACAGAGGTTGTTTTGTCCGAGGTTATAGCCATAACCCTTGACCCGGACACCCCGCGAAAAACCCCGTTTTTCCATCACGACGATGAACGTTCGCATTTCACACTATTCTAGACGGATAATTCGCGAAACCAATGGTTCGGCACTTGACTCCGGCCCTAACAGGTGTAGAACGCCAATTCGAGATTTAGGGGAATTCCCCCACAGCTAGATAAACGCGGTTGACCCGCAAGGAGATGGACACATGGCGAAGCCAACAACTATCAAGATCCGCCTGAATTCCACTGCGGATACTGGCCACTTCTACGTGACCAAGAAAAACGCACGTACAATGACCGAGAAAATGGTCAAAATGAAGTACGACCCGGTTGTGCGTAAGCACGTCGAATATAAAGAAGGCAAAATCAAGTAATCTTGATTTAGTTTCTTACGAAATTTGAAAGGTCGCTAGGTTTTCTAGCGGCTTTTTTCGTGTTTGCAGCGGGCGTTATTATGCACGAGCGTCCAAACCCTCCCGCCCTGCTCGGTTGGGCGTGGCCTCGATTCGCTCGGCAGTTGCACGATTTGTTAACCAATTTCGCGTATAAGATTCGGTACTGAG
>DFBD01000043.1:0-14034 GCA_002367255.1 Rhodobacterales bacterium UBA3089
GGCCCCTAACCTTTGCAAAATGTTGTCCAACCCTGATGTGCTGAAACTTTTCCACTTCGGACGGTTCGATATTGCCGTAATGCTGAACCGGTTTGGCGTTGTGACTACACCGGTGTTTTGCACCAAGATCGCCTCCAAGCTGGTACGGACATACACCGACCGCCACGGGTTAAAGAACTTGCTGCAAGAGTTGCTGAAGGTGGATATCTCCAAGCAACAGCAATCCTCGGATTGGGGGGCAGAGGTTTTGACCAAGGCACAGATCGATTACGCGGCATCGGATGTTTTGTATCTGCACCGCCTGATGGACATACTGAATGAACGTTTGGCACGTGAAGG
Source organism: Rhodobacterales bacterium UBA3089 (assembly GCA_002367255.1). Lineage (GTDB taxonomy): Bacteria > Pseudomonadota > Alphaproteobacteria > Rhodobacterales > Rhodobacteraceae > NORP23. The sequence continues at coordinate 340 of DFBD01000043.1, forward strand.
CAGAACCGAAATGGCGCAGGCATGTTTCGACTTTCTACCGCATCGCGCTGAGCTTGATTTGGCCGGTTGGCCGGACGTGGATATCTTTTCGCATTGAAAATAACGATTTGCGGTATACTTATGCTGCAATCTTTACGTGCGGAGTTACGCTAAATGGGTCTGGGATTTGACGGATATACTCGGTTTGTTACCGTTACCAAGGTGGTGTTGCCTCTGATCGCAATCGCATTGCTTGGTACAGTTTTCCTTTTTACAAACGATGACAGTTTAGAAGGTGGACTTACCTTTTCCAAAGCGGACTTGGATACGCTGGAATCCGGTATGCAGGTTGTGAAGCCGCGCACGTTTGGCAGCACTCCCAATGGGGATTTGTATAATTTCGTGGCGGATACATTACTACCGGATTCAATTACACCAAGCCTTGTTGAAGCGCAGAACCTTTCTGGTGAAATTCAATATCAAACCGGGGGAACTGTTCTGCTTAGCGCTGACAAAGCTGAATTCATGTTGGAAGGTAACCAAATCCACCTTAGTGGCGGCATGTTGGCGGTGATGTCCGATGGCTCTCGTGTTACTGGTGAGGGGTTGCTGGCAGAGTTGGATACCGGGAAATTGACCAGTAATGGTGCCGTGTCGGCAACCAGCCCTTTGGGCAATATACAGGCGGGAAACTTCCGAGTTGAGCTTGTCGGGGCCGATGATGACGAAAAGCAGATGATTTGGTTTGAAAATGGCGTTATGCTTAGCTTCAAACCCGAAAGCTGGACCAAAGAAGAGGCAACCACCGAATGATGAAATCCGTTACACTGGCCGTATGTTTGGCCGCTTTGTCGTTCTCGAATATAGGTACGGCTTTTGCGCAAGGGGCGCAGGTCCCGTTTGCCGGGCTGAAAGTGGGCGCGAATTCGACGGTAGAGGTTGCAGCAGATTCTCTAAGTATCGATCAGGAAACCGGCAAGGCAACCTTTGCAGGTAATGTCGTCGTCGGCATCGAAAACATGCGCCTTAGCGCAGAAGAGATCGAAGTGGTGTATGCCGCGGGAACCGAAGGGGGCACCGGTGCGATTTCTGGTCTGATCGCCAAGGGCCATGTAGTGTTTTCAAACGGTGAGGAAGCCGCTGAAGGTGACTTCGCTGATCTTGATCTTGAAGCTGGCGAGATTGCCATGACGGGCAATGTGATCCTGACTCAAGGCCAAAATGCGTTATCCGGCCAGTCGTTACGCATCGATTTGAACACTGGGACCGCCATGATCGAAGGTCGCGTTCAGACCATCTTCCAGACCGGAGGAAGCGAGTGAGCGACTCCCCTGATTTGACGGCTACGGCTAGTTCTTCGGGATTGTCCATCTCGCATATCGGCAAAAGCTATGGGCGTCGGCCGGTCCTGCGCGACATATCGATGGATTTGCACCGAGGCGAAGTTGTTGCTTTGCTTGGCCCGAACGGGGCGGGTAAGACTACATGTTTTTATGCGGTCGCAGGGCTGGTATTGCCGGACTCCGGTTCAGTTCTTATCGATGGGGTGGATGCCACACTTTTGCCAATGTACCGCCGCGCCAAGCTTGGTATCGGATACCTGCCGCAAGAGGCCAGCATCTTTCGTGGCCTGTCCGTCGAGAATAACATTCGCGCCGTGCTGGAACTGTCGATCAAGGACCGCGAGCAACGCAACCATATGCTAGATGAACTGCTGGCTGAATTCTCCATCACGCACCTCCGCCGCGCTTCCGCCGTCTCTCTTTCAGGTGGAGAGCGCCGCCGAGTCGAAATCGCCCGTTGTTTAGCTGGCCAACCCCATTACGTGTTGCTGGACGAACCGTTTGCAGGCGTTGACCCCATCGCCGTCGGAGAAATCCGTGATCTTGTTTCCCAGCTGAAAAACAGAGGGATAGGCGTTCTGATTACCGATCATAACGTCCGTGAAACGTTGGATATTGTGGATCGGGCATATATCTTGCATGATGGCAAGGTTCTGAAAAGTGGAACGCCCGCAGAAGTTGTGGAAGACATTAACGTCCGTCGGGTCTATCTGGGAGAACAGTTCCGGTATTGACGCCTCGGTTTGATCGGAAATTCCTGCTAAATGGCACTTGGGCCCAGAATAGAAATCAGCCAGACCCAACGCTTAAGTATGACGCCACAGTTGCGCCAGGCGATTTCGCTGTTGCAGATGACAAATGCGGAACTGGCCGATCATATCAACGAAGAAATCGAGAAGAACCCGTTGTTGGAGCCGGTTGAGCCGGAACCGCTGGACGATAGCCCTGCACCTTTATCCGAAGCTGCGCCACGCAGTAGCACCGAACCGGTATCTTCAATTTCAAGCACCGTGTCGCTTGAAAATTCTGACAGTTTTGACCCGTTCGAGAATATAGAAGACAAAAAGTCATTGCACGATTTTCTGCGTGATCAGATCCATATTTCCGAAAGAAGCCCTGCACGGGCAGCCATCGCGCTGGTTTTGATAGACGAACTGGATGAACACGGCTGGCTTACCGCTCCGATGTTTGAAATTGCTGATCGGTTGGGTGTTCCCCAAGCGGCTGTTGAAGGCGCGTTAGAGGCACTCCAAGCTTGCGATCCGGTGGGGGTCGCGGCGCGAAACCTTCAAGAGTGCCTCGAAATTCAGTTGAAAGATGCAGGGGTGTTTACCCCGTTGATGCAGGTTCTGACAGCCAATCTGGATGTGCTGGGCGACAATAATTTACCTAAACTCGAGGCCTTCGCCGATGTATCGCGCGACACGTTAAACGACGCGATTACAGTATTGCGACAGTTGAACCCAAGACCTGCCGCAAATTTTAACAACGATATTGTTCAGATCGCGGTCACCGATGTTACCGTTACCTCCAGCGCCGTCGGTGGCTGGTCGGTCGAACTGAATACCGATGCATTACCCAATGTACTGGTGAACGAAAAATACTACAGCGAAATCACCAAAAATGGTTCTGAAGTATCCGAGTTCGTGGCCGAGTGTCACGCCAACGCCCGCTTTCTGGTCAAAGCAATGGACCAGCGCGCTAAAACTATTTTGCGGGTGGCAACCGTGATTGTCCGCCATCAGAATCGGTTTTTCGACGAGGGTATTAACGGCTTGCGCCCCTTAACGCTTTCGACAATCGCCAAGGAACTGGGCATCCACGAATCGACCGTCAGTCGCGTTACCAACGGCAAATATCTATATTGCCAGCGCGGCACATTCGAACTTCGATTCTTTTTCGTTCAGGGAATCGACCGCAATGATGGTGGCAATGCCATCGCCGCCCCCGTCGTTCGCGAGAAAATCCGCAAACTCGTGGCTGACGAATTGCCGGATAAAGTGCTATCTGACGAAAAAATCGCAAAAACCCTTCAAGAAGACGGTGTAGATGTTGCACGCAGGACCGTTGCGAAATATCGTGAGGCTATGGGTATACCTTCTTCGAGTCGGCGGCGACGTAAGCACATATAATTTGGTGCTGTGTTGAAGCAGCAATTAACCAATATTATATGTGCATGGTGATGTTGACTCTGATGATGTCTGCCCCTAGGTTTCGCGCGCTGTGGAGCCGAGCATTTTAACCCATCGTCGGACCATCGTTCGGCTAACCTCGGGGAGAGATCATGAAAATTCAGATCAACGGAAAACATATCGATGTGGGCACAGCCCTAACCGAACACGTGGAAAAACATCTTAACGCTTCTGTCGGAAAGTATTCCGAGCAGCCGATTGATGCGAACGTGACCTTTTCCAAAGAAAACCATGAATTCGTCTGTGATATATCTGTGCATCTGTCCACAGGCCTGAACGCGCAAGCTAAAGGCCGTGCTGGCGATATTTATGATTCTTTCGAGGGTGCAGTTAACCGTTTAGAAACACAGTTGCGTCGTTATAAACGCCGCCTAAAGGACCACTACAAGGATCGTAAAGATCCGATCGAGGCTTTGGGCGTGCCGTCCTATGTTCTCGCATCCGGTGCAGATGCAGACGAGCCTGAAACCCTACAGCCAATCATCATCGCCGAAATGGAGACTAAAGTTCAGACTCTGTCAGTTGGCGAGGCCGTGATGCAGATGGAATTGTCCGGAGCAGAAGTGCTCGTTTTCCGCAACACCACACACGGAGGCGTGAACGTAGTTCATACCCGTGAAGATGGAAACATCGGCTGGATAGACCCACGTAACATTAAGTAGTCGTTAGCGGCTGCATTATAAAAGAGACCCGGTATGGAGCTTTCTGAAATCCTGTCGGCGGATGCTGTTGTTTCGCAGTTGAACGCCACAAGTAAAAAACGCCTGTTGCAAGAAATTGCGCGGGTGGCTGATGACGTTTATGGCCTTCCTTGTAAGGACATTTTTGAGTCTCTTCAGAATCGTGAATTGCTGGGGCCTACCGGCATGGGAAATGGTGTCGCCATTCCCCATGCGCGGCTTGCGTGTCTGGATGATGTAAAAGGGGTCTTCGTTCGGTTGGAAAATCCTGTCGATTACGAATCTGTTGATCGTCAGCCGGTTGATCTGGTATTCGCCCTGTTTGCCCCCGAAGGTGCCGGCGCGATGCACTTGAAATCTCTTGCCCGTGTGTCAAGGACTTTGCGCGATCAAACGATTTGCGCGAAGCTACGTTCATCCGAGGACCCGAATGCCTTGTTCGCAATTCTGACCTCTGGTCAGACTTCCAAGGCGGCCTGATAGTCGGCAAACCCGAAACGTCCGTAATCCATAGAATACGCTTTACGCGTCAGGTTTTCTGTCTGGCGTGTATATATTTCATCTAGCGTGAACATGTGATCCGGCTTGATGGGCGCGCCAATTACTGGCGCGGGTAAATCCAGAACGGATTCGACATACCGGAACCCCGCATCCATCTGCCCCTCTTTTACAATAATCGAAATCGGAACGGCCGCGTTAAACCCCGTCAAAAACGTCATTTGGCTGTCCCACAACCCGTCTTTACGAATGCTGGTCTGGCCGGAAAGGTTATCCTTCAAGAAGCGCAAGAACCCATGGAACGCAGCGCGGTGCTGGCCAATGCTGTAGCCTTCGGCATCCAACGACTTTCGGGTGGCTCCTTCCATCAGGTCCGGATCAGGCAGGGCGACACCAAAGTAATTAACCAACTGTTCACGAATAACCCCGTAAGTGCCTTCACCCGTCAGGAAAATTTTAGTCATGAACGCATCGTATGCCCGGGTCAGCGGGTGACGGACAGCGGTTAACGTGGCGATGTCAGGGTTGGATTCCATCCATTCAAACAACGTGCGCTGATTGTGACCGGTATGTAAAATTTTCCCATCCGCCACAGCCTTTGAAAACCAGTTCTCAGGGGTTATACCCTCGTCAATTGCGTTCATCCAGCGCAGAACCTCTTCGTTCGGGCCGCCAGGGACGGGGGCGAACAGAATTGGTTGGCTGATGCATGAAACCATCTTGGGAATGTTCGCGCGGCGCAACTGGTCAAAACTGTCTTGCGGGATTATGTCATCCTCGCTCCAATACGATAGGGCGGCCTGCATTTCGTCGTAATTCTCAACCTTGTCCCGAAGCGAGCCGGGGTTCTGCCGACGGATCGTTTCCTTAACGGTCTTTAACACTTCGTTCTGCCCAAGGAACTGCGCGATACCGTTGAGAACGGCAATATCACGTTGTTCCGGATAATTTATCCAAAACGCCGTCTGACCGCTTTTTTGCAGAGTCTCTTGAATGTTGGCGTGATACTCTTCTTGTTCGGCGCGATAGGCCTTGAACTCTTCGGGGTCAAAAACAATTTCTCCGCCACGCCGGTCAGGGGAGTCATGCAACAACCACTGGTCCGTCTTCCGCGCGATCTCCAACGAGATGAAGCTTTGTAAAACATCCCGTTGTAAAACGATTTTAGCGCATTTCGGGTCTTGCAGCGCCATTTGCGCAGTGCGTTGATCGTGATCGTGGAACACCCTGAAACCGGCGATACCATCCGTGGCGTCCTTGATCATTGCCTTGATTAAGGATTCTGGTGATTTTTCGCGCTCAACAAAGTCCAACCCCAGAAAATCCGAACTTTTGGGGTGACCTATGAACGAAGGATTAAACAGCTCGCCGTGGCAGGTGATGCTGGAATATTGGTTCAGCGATTGCTCCAACAGATTGGAGCCACTTCGCATTGACCCGAAGATTGCAAAATATTTATACCGTCCGCTCATTTCTATGCCTGAAGACCTGTTTCCATTTGAATACCCGCACCCGGAGATTCTAGCAGGTCCACATCAATGTCGACCCCTATATTTTTAAGATCACGGGTAAAGTCGGATAGGCGGGTGGTGTCAGCCATTTCTGGCAGGATAATTGGTGTTTGCATATCAGCGTCACCCAACGTCGCGGATAAGGCGGCTTGCGGGTTTGAAAGGACCTCGCCCAACGCCCAGACATTATATGTGCAATTCACTGTCGGTCGCTTGAGGGCATCGAGAAAAATACGCTCGCGGTTGACCATACCTGTTGCTTTGGCACGCAGAAAATCCATGTTTTTGATATTCTGATTTAGCAGATCCAGCATCCAGCCGTGGCGAACGAAGTGCAAATTCGCGTGCGGATCAGTCAGAAGGAACTTGCCGATCTTGGGAAGGTCACTAATTTCGTAATGAAATGTTAACCCCTCATCGCGGGTGTTCCAGATGAGGTTACACAGGAAGTTTTCCGGAGCCAAATCACGAATAGCTGCGGAATTCGATATTCCGCCCGCACCCATTAACGCATCATTAACAAACCGCACACCGGATTTGGCAAATAGACGTCCGTGCGGACGCACCCTATCGTGGGTTTCTTGCCAGTCGTTAAAATTTGGAAAAACCGCGTTGAAGCCTGCGAATACATGGTAAGGCTTTGTGGTGGGCGAGTATTCCTCAAACCACTGACTGGGCGCACGCCCATGCATGTAAAGCCCGCTACGCCCGCTTTTCCGTCGGGCTGCGGCGGTGTCTATAGATTTGAAGTTCGGGGCTGCTGTTGCTTCGTCTACCAAGTTTATTGGCGAAGGGTTAAGAAACTGTTGATACAGCCCTCTGGCTCCTGCCCAGATTTTCCGCACAAAGAACGCGTCAACCGTACCAAGTAATTCCGCGTGGTCGTCATAAAAGGCCGTCGGTTTTCCTTGGTGGTCAAAGCGGGAAAACAACAGCGAGCGTGACTCGATTGTGCGGGCATGGATGCGCACCAGCGTTTGAAAATACGACTCGTCCGGTATCCAGCATTTGCGGAAATACGCATCATATTGCGGTTTAGCAGGGTCGTTTAGGATGGCCTCCAGCGTTTGGCGACTAAGGCACCACCACTGGCTACCAATATGGGGGCGCAACCCGTCCGGCATACGTCGTTTAATACGCAGTTTCCGCTGCACCTCCACCCATAGATCAAAAAGTTGCCGCTGTTTTTTCCATGAGAACGGGAAGCTAAGCGTGAACCGTTCGATCCCCAGCCCGTCCGCTATCCAGTCGTCATTAACAATCGCGACGCTTTCTATGAAATCCACATTGCGGTTTTCCTGCAAATAAGCGGTAAACTCGGAAGGCGCACGGATTGGTAGGCTATCACCACTTAGCAACATCACATGACCGGCATCCGGCCATTTGGCCAATATCCTGGAAGACATACAAAGCGTTGCCTCAACCAACGAGAAGCGCCCCCATTCGCATTCAATCCGTTTCGCCCAAAGAACATCTGGACAATTGCATAGCGAGGCTTTGAACTTTCTATAGTTGTCGGCTGATATGCTTTGATCAACATGCACGCAGACATGTAGACCGGCATCTGACAAAAACCGGACGAGCTGCGTAACCCGCCCCAGATTATTATGCGCAAGGATCGCAATTGCCGGAGTCATGCCCACCCTCCCATCGACATTAGGCCCAGATTTTCAAGCTGACGCCAGTCTTCGAACTTTTGAGAATGTGCGTGATTAAGAACCGTGCTTTTACCATTCGCCGCCTTATACGCCCGGTATTCTCGGCCGCCTGCGTAATGCTGCCGCCGCTTTTCCTCGCGTACCGCCTTTTGGGCCAGATCGGGCAGGAACTTGGTGTGTAACAGACAACCGCAGATTTTTTCGCCGCCCCAATCCTCGAACGTTTTGTTTAACCCACGCGGAAGCAATGTGTGGGTAGAGCTGATAAACACATTTCCACGGGTCCATTTTACCAAGGGAATTTTATTCAGTGCAGGTGCTTGGTCAGGGCTATCGGAAAAGAATGCCCGTTGACGTGGGCCGCCTTGAATCCACAGGTTACCATATTTTTTGTTAAGCTTTTGGGTGTAGTTGCCGCTGTCGAAGTGTGTCAGGGTTTTGAACGGACTTTGTCCCGACACATAATCCTGATCCTCAAGCGCGGTGGTGGGGTACAGATCCAGTAACAACGCGCCAAACGACTGTATAGACGAGGCATCAAGCCAGTCTGTAAGTGCGCGAAGCGGACGCGTATCGCAATATGGGTAAACGAAAAACTCGTCTACATCGACAATCAGACACCAGTGATTGCGAGCATACTTTCGTAACAGATTATTAACCCAATCCATACCGAAATTCGAACGCTTATAGCTGCCCTCGGAATACCAAAGTGAAACGTCGGGTTGCGCGGCAAGGAATTCTCCGGTGCCGTCATCCGAGGCATTATCAACAAAAAAGAAATGGTTAACGCCTAGGTTCCGATAGTAATCCAGAAAGTACGAAAGACGGTGGCGTTCGTTATGCACGGTAGAAAACAGGAAAATGTCTGAATTTTGGCGTGTGCCTGATCGGTTATTAACCAAAGTGACTTCACGCCGCTTCCTTAATGCACGAATTCTACGCCGACGCCGTTGAAGACGCAGATAATATGACTCAAAAAATCGAGAAGTTATGCTCATTTGGTACCGTACTAAGTTTTACACAATGTCAGCTAGAATAGTGTCAACTTTATGAAAATGCGCCTTCCATTTTGGTAATTTGGGTATTTTTTTCGCCAAACCATCAGATATGCCATTAAGGGTTGCAGCTTGTCGTATTGCTTTGCTCCAGGCGTGTTGATCTTCGATGTTGGTATAAAGCGGGGCATCTTCTGCGATTTCGTGAAAACAGGGCAAATCCGAACAGATAACCGGAACCTGCATCTGAAGCGCCTCTACAAGCGGATATCCGAATCCTTCGGTAAATGAGGGGAACAGCAGCGACCGCGCCCCTTTCACCAATGGGCCTAACTGCTCGTCCGTCATCCGGTTGTGTTCAAACACGGTTTTCCCCATGAAAGGGGCAGTGTCGAGCGTGTTAAAAACCGGTTCGCTCAACCAACCGCGTCGGCCGATAATGTGAAGATGAGGTATCTCGCTTTCCGGCAAGTCTTTATAAAACCCAGCCCAGATGTCCAGCAATAACCGGTGATTTTTACGTGGCTCGATCGTGCCTAGGCAAACGAAATATGGCGTGGCCGAAGGGGCAACGGGTGCGGATTTGGCGTAAGGCAGCGGGTCAGTTCCCAGCAATACAACTTGCCCATCAACGAAGGTGCCCCACTTTTCAAACCAGCGGTGCATACGCTGTTCTGTGTCGCTTGAATTATAAATGAAGAAGTCCGCATGTTGGGTCAGCGCCTTCATTCGAAGGCCGAAATTCGCTGTACTCCGAGGGGGCGAAAATTGTGGAAAGTCTATGGGGATCAGGTCGTGGATCAAGACAGCGATTTTGCCCGCCCCGCTACGCCTGAGCTTTGGCCAAAGGCTGGGGTGTAATTTTTCGTGCCCGACATTGAGGTAAATAAATCCAGCCGGAACGTGCGCTTTAAGCCCGCGCCCAAGAAACGGCCAAGCAAGAGCGAGCCGCCGGACGGTATGGCGTATCGGGGCCGCTTTACGATACTTCCGTCGGCCAATAAATGCACCGATTCCAGGTTTGTCCCATGGACCATTCTGCTGGATAAGCGCGTAAAGTTCACGCATTGATTGTTGATCTAGCAGGGCAGATTGCCTGTTGAATCTGGCTAGGAAAAGCACAGGGCCCGGGAATTCTAGAAAGTGTTCCAGATAGGCGCGCTCTACGCGATCAATGCCGGTCAGAAAACCTTGACTAGCCCCTGAAATCGTGCGCGAAATGTCAAAAACAACGGTAGCTGTATTACCCTTTCGCGCCATAACAACCCTACAGCTTGGCGGCTGTATTTTTGATGAAATCCGCCAGATCGTCTTTCAGGTCATCACGTTCCAGCGCAAAGGCAACCGTTGCCTTCAGGAAACCGGCTTTTGATCCGCAGTCATACCGCTGACCCTCGAAGGTGTATCCGTAAACCTGACCGCCATCACGGGCCTCTTGGGCTATGGCATCGGTTAGCTGGATTTCGTCACCGCTACCTTGTTTCAGGTCTCGAAGGCGATTCATGATCGACGGTTCCAGAATATAGCGCCCGATTGCAGCACATTTGGATGGCGCATCCTCCAACGCGGGTTTTTCTGCCATGTTATCGACGGTTAATAATGGCCCCTTTTTTTCGCTAACCGAAAGGATGCCGTAGGATGATACCTCCTGAGGTGTTACTTCCATTGCGGCGACCATGTTGCCGCCGGTTTCGGCGTATTGTTCGACCATTTGTTGCAAGCAGGGTTTTCCGGCTGCAATAACATCATCGGGTAACAGAACCGCGAAGGGCTCGTTCGAAATCAATCGGCGCGCACACCAAACGGCGTGTCCAAGGCCCAGCGCCTCGCGTTGGCGAATATAGGCGATTGCACCGCTGTCCATGTCCGTTGCGCGCAACTGCTTCATAAGCTCGGTTTTACCCTTTTTGCGAAGGGTTTTTTCCAGTTCCGGTGCGCCGTCGAAGTAATCTTCCAACGCGCTTTTGCCTTTAGCGGTCACAAAGATGAATTCCTTGATACCAGCGGCGCGTGCCTCGTCAATCGCGTATTGAATCAGCGGACGGTCGACCAGAGTCATGATCTCTTTAGGAATGGATTTAGTTGCTGGTAGGAACCGTGTGCCGAGACCGGCGACAGGAAAAATTGCTTTGGTAACTTTGCGGCGCATATTGAGTGTCATCCATGTTTAATATGTTGTTAACCGTAGTTAATTGGTGTGCTGAGCTAAATCCATAATAAAATACGTAAATTGGTTAAGTACATTTTGTAATTGTATTTATCGGGCGGGGCTTTTCAGTATTCTGTCGGCCGGATATAATGCTGAAATACGGCAAATTTCTGACGTAAATCGTTGTTGGTAGTTAGTAATTTGCAATAAAGGCTGGGTGCGGGTCGATTTTCCGAACACGCCACCCCGGTGAAGCCAGTATCCGTCTTTGAAAGCCACCTGAAAATATCGCGGTGACGCGGAAAGTTGTATGACGCTAACGCATTTACCGACGTTAACCAATTCGCTGACGGTTTTGGCCATCCACTTGCTGTCGCGAGGGCTGGCGCATAGAATTACATGCTCGGAGTTGTGTGTTTCAAACTTGTGAAATTCGGATGGCAGGGCCGTGAAACCGGATGTGATCCGGTTCCGTTGCAAGCCCTCGGACATGCCGTTGCCTAGGGACTCCATCAACGAAGTAACATCGCGGCGTTTGATTTTGTGCTGTTCTACCAAGACCGTCATGCGGATTAACTGTTCGTTAGTGAAATTTCTAAGCGCTGAACTGCTATCGCTTTTCATATGGGTTTTGCAAAAATATGATTTGCTCGCGCCGATTTCGAACAAGTCGGTGGGAACGCGGTTCTGGGCGCGCCGCTCGCTTGCTGCATAGTGGTGGTGGACTTGTGCGTGCGGGACAACTGCGGTTTTCCATCCTGCATGATCCAGACGTAACTTCGCGTCGGTCTCGTCCAGATAGAATCGGAAATTTTCGTCAAACCCGTTGATTTCAAGCAGCGCGGCTTTGCGAAACGCCATGTTCGTACCGATCAATTTGACGGGTGTTTCACTTGATGCGGTAAAAACTGTGAACGGTAGCGTTTCATCGAGTTCGAACGGATGGTCCTGCCCCGTCAGGTCAAACCGCATCGCGCCCCATTGGCGGCTGATCCCGTTGCGGCCGCGTGTGAACCCTGTCACCGCGCCGATATCTTTGTTAACAAAAGGTGAAACCAATCGTTCCAGCCAGGGCGGGTCGGGGATGGCGTCATCATCACAAAACGCGATGATATCGCCTGTCGCGACGGCAAGTCCGGCGTTTCTGGCGGCAGAGATGTTAGCGTTCGTGAAAGGGACGTATTTAACATCGTTAACAAAAGGGGACGGTGCGATGTCTGCCACCACGATAACCTCGAAGCTATCGAGTGTTTGGTGGCGCAGGCTTTGCAACAAACGCAGCAGGTGCGCGGACCGTTTACGGCTGACGATTATCAGACTGACGAGTGCGGCCTTCATACCATCCCTTGGTCGCTAAGAATTTTTTCGATGCGGGTGATGTCCACGGGGTTGTTCAACTCCCAGAACGCACGGCCTTTGGCGTCAACTTCTACGCATTGAACGGGCACATTGTTTTCCATGAAACGTAGTTGCTCCAACCCTTCCCAATGCTCTAGTTTACCTTCATCCCAATCGTAGTACTGCCGAAGGGCCGAGGCGCGGTAGGCATAGACACCGACGTGGTGGAAGACGGGCACATCCTCATGTGGCTCAAACCGTCTGCCTGTGTAAGGCAGCACCTCTTTGGAAAAGTAGAGCGCTTTGCCAGAGGCATCAAACACCACCGTTGTCCCGCCTACGCGACCATTTTCACGGTCTTCCTGAAAGCCGTTAAGCGCGATTGCATCACAGCGTAAAACGGGCGTTGCCATGGCGATATTCGGGTTTTGCATCGCGGTGACGACGTCATCGATGAACCACGGTGGGGTCAGCGGGGCATCACCTTGCAGGTTCACGACAATGTCGAACCCGTCGAGATGATGGAGGACTTCAGCGCAGCGTTCCGTCCCGTTTTTGCAGGTGGAGGAGGTCATTATAACCTCGGCTCCAAAGTCCTCGGCCGCGTCCTTGATACGGGTGTCATCCGTCGCCACCACAACGCGATCTGCGCTTTTGACTTGTTGGGCGGCCTCCCATGTGCGTTGGATCAAGCTTCGACAGTCCCCGTTCACGCCGTGCAACCCCGCCAGAGGTTTTCCGGGGAAGCGGTTAGAGGCGTAACGTGCCGGAATGACGAGCAGTACGGGCATTCAGCCTTGTACCAGATCGACGCCGGGTGCGTAGGCGATGAAAAACGGGTTCTCATAGATCGGCTTGCCATAGGTTAACGGCGTGTGATCGTCAAAACGGATAACTTGCCCGCCAGCACCCAACAGTACGGCATGGCCTGCTGCTGTGTCCCATTCCATCGTCCGGCCAAGGCGCGGGTATAGGTCGGCCTCGCCCGCTGCTACCAGACAAAACTTCAACGAAGACCCGGCACTTTCAAAGGCGTTAACTTTGTATTTACCAATATATTCGTCCGTCGCCTGATCGCGGTGTGACTTGGAAGCGACAACAGTTAACGAAGTGTTATCGGGCTTCGTAACGGAGATGGGCTTGGCTTCACCTGCAACGTCGGGGTTGAACGCGCCCATCTCCTCGACTGTTTGCCCATCGGATTGTGTGTAAAACAAGCGTTGGCGTGCGGGCGCATAGACGACACCCAGCACAGGTGTACCATTTTCGATTAACGCAATGTTAACGGTGAAATCCCCACGGCGATGTACGAATTCTTTGGTGCCATCCAGTGGATCAACGATAAAAAACCG
>DFBD01000043.1:14128-17538 GCA_002367255.1 Rhodobacterales bacterium UBA3089
ACAGGGCTGTCGTCTGACTTCAACTTCACGTCAAAATCGTCGCCTTCGTAAATTTTCATAATCTCGGCACCGGCAAGAATGGAAAGGCGCCGGATTTCAGAAACAATTTTGGTGTTTGTCATTTGTTAAAGCCTTTTGCATATACTGCGCGGATAATGTTAAGGCTATATGTACGCAACTGACGGTTTTGGGCAAGGTGTGTTTTCGGGCAGGCTAAGGGATTGTTAATGGAAGTTAAGACAAGAGTTAACAGAACGTTATTCGGCGCGAGTATGTCGTTTATGGAGCTGTTATTTCATTCCATCGTCAGAAGTGCCCGAAAATCCAGTGGAAACGCGACGCTCGGGTTGGGTATTTCCATATTGCAAAGCCTACTAATGCTGGCAATATTCTTCGCACTTTTTACCGTTCTCGGGATGCGCTCTACTGCTATTCGTGGGGATTTTGTAGTATTTCTGCTTACCGGTATTTTCTTGTTTTTGACACATAATAAGGCGGTAAAATCAGCTATGGGCGCGGTATCCCCGCTTGGTGGTCTTACTTTACACACGCCGATCAATACGCTTTTGAGCATCATGGCAGCCGTTCTTTCAGGCCTGTACTTACAAATTTTGGGGTTTTCCCTAATTTTACTTGTTGTTCACATCCTGCGTGGAGGGTTGGAGTTTTATAATCCCGCCGGCCTCCTGTTCCCGTTCTTCATGGCTTGGGCAAGCGGCATAGCGATTGGTTTGATGTTTGGAGTTTTGACACCATTTGCCCCTAAATTCATTCCGATGGTGGCGATGCTGTATCGCCGAGCAAATATGATAACCAGTGGCAAAATGTTGCCTGCGAATTATATGACCGCATCGATGATTACGTGGTTCGATTGGAATCCGCTGTTCCACAGTATTGACCAAGCGCGCGGACATGCGTTTGTTAACTATTTTCCGCACCATACAAATATGGAATACCCTGTCTATTTGTCGCTATCATTAGTAATGGTTGCCATGATGATAGAGTTTTGGTTGCGTAAAAATATGAGCCAAAGTTGGGGTAAGAGGTCTAAATTATGAGTGACGAACCTAAAGGAAAGCTCGCTTTGCAAACTATTGCGATGCCTGCCGACACAAACGCCAACGGCGATATCTTCGGCGGGTGGCTGATGGCACAGATGGATCTGGGGGCCTCGGTTGTGGCGCGGACGCGATCCAGAGGTAAGGTTGCGACTGTAGCCGTTAACGCCATGACGTTCCACAAGCCGGTACACGTTGGCGATCTGGTGACAATTTATTCGGATTTACTGCAAGAAGGGTCGACATCAATGCATGTCGGTGTCGAGGCTTGGATCACCCGGTTGCCGGAAGGTATCCGCCTGAAAGTGACCGAGGCCAAGTTCGTATTTGTTGCTGTGGACAGCGAAGGTAATAAAAGAAAACTGGCCTGATTTTCCCCAATATTGTTAGCCAACAGGTTGGAGACCCCGGCGAGTGCTGAAAAACGGATGCGCGGGCGGTTTGAACTTTCCGCAATCAATGTGGGTGGCCAACTGGGTGACGCGGTACTATTTTTCTTAAGGATTATGAATCCGTTGACCGAAAACTCAAAGAATCTGCACTTACATCAAAAAAACGTGAAAAAGACACCTTGTAAGCGGTTGTAGCCTGCAAATACGCCTCCTATATACCCTTCAAACGATCCCCGCATCTGGGGTTACCTTATGGGACGAAGTCCGGGGGCCATAATGGACCCGAGCTTCACACTCGCCGCTAGAAAGGAAGACAAATGTCTAAAGTTATCGGTATTGACCTTGGAACTACCAACTCCTGCGTATCCATCATGGATGGTGCCCAGGCAAAAGTTATTGAGAACTCCGAAGGTGCGCGCACGACGCCATCGATCGTAGGTTTCACAGAAGACGAGCGTCTGGTTGGTCAGGCTGCTAAACGTCAGGCTGTTACAAATCCTGAAAACACACTTTCCGCTATCAAACGTCTGATCGGCCGCCGGATTGATGATCCGATGGTTACGAAAGATATGGACATGGTTCCATACAAGATCGTTGACAGCGGTGAAGGCGATGCATGGGTTGAAGCGCAGGGTGAGAAGTACTCCCCTTCGCAAGTATCCGCATTCATCTTGGGTAAAATGAAAGAAACTGCCGAGGATTATCTTGGCCAAGGTGTAACGCAGGCCGTTATCACCGTTCCTGCCTATTTCAACGACGCACAGCGTCAGGCAACCAAAGACGCCGGTAAAATTGCCGGCCTCGAAGTGCTGCGTATTATCAACGAGCCAACAGCCGCTGCGCTGGCATATGGCCTTGATAAAGAAGGCGGCAAAACAATCGCTGTTTATGACCTTGGTGGTGGTACATTCGATGTGTCCATTCTGGAAATCGACGACGGCCTGTTCGAAGTGAAATCGACCAACGGTGATACATTCCTTGGTGGTGAAGACTTCGATATGCGTATCGTTGAATACCTTGCCAAAGAATTCAAAAAAGAAAACGGCGTTGATCTGAAGAACGACAAAATGGCGCTTCAGCGTTTGAAAGAAGGTGCGGAGAAAGCGAAAATCGAATTGTCTTCGGCTTCTCAGACTGAAATCAACATGCCGTTCATCACGATGGACCCGAAAACAAGCCAGCCTTTGCACTTGGTTCTGAAACTGACCCGTGCGAAACTGGAATCGCTGGTTGGTGATCTGATCAAGGCTTCCATGAAGCCATGCGCAGCGGCGTTGAAAGACGCTGGCCTGACCAAGGGCGACATCGACGAGGTTGTTCTGGTTGGCGGTATGACGCGTATGCCTAAAGTTATCGAAGAAGTGACTGCTTTCTTCGGTAAAGAGCCACACAAAGGTGTTAATCCGGACGAAGTTGTTGCCATGGGCGCTGCTATTCAGGCCGGTATCCTTCAGGGCGACGTTAAAGACGTTGTTCTTCTGGATGTGACACCGCTGTCGCTTGGTATCGAAACTTTGGGTGGTGTGTTCACACGCCTGATCGACCGTAACACCACGATCCCGACTAAAAAGGGTCAGGTGTTCTCGACTGCCGAAGATAACCAGAACGCTGTGACAATCCGTGTGTTCCAGGGTGAGCGCGAGATGGCTGCCGATAACAAGATGCTCGGCCAGTTCAATCTTGAACAGATCCCGCCCGCGCCACGCGGTGTACCGCAGATCGAGGTTGCTTTTGACATCGACGCAAACGGTATCGTTTCCGTGTCTGCCAAAGACAAGGGCACCGGCAAAGAGCAGAAGATCACCATTCAAGCATCCGGTGGCCTGTCTGACGAGGATATCGAAGCGATGGTGCGCGAAGCCGAGGAAAATGCCGAGGCGGATAAAGAGAAGAAGGATATGGTCGAGGCGCGCAACGCCGCTGAAAGCCTGATCCACAGCACCGAGAAATCGATCGAGGA
>DFBD01000043.1:17661-19104 GCA_002367255.1 Rhodobacterales bacterium UBA3089
GCCATCTATAAGGAACAGCAAGAAGCTGCCGAAGCCGAAGCGGGCGCTGCCGAGGAAGGCGTGGATGACAGCGATGTTGTTGATGCGGACTTCGAAGATCTCGACGAAGAAGACAAAGCCTAATCAGGCTTGCAACAATTCTGACCCGCCCCTGGTAGGGCGGGTCTTTTTGTTTGGAAAAGGAAATTTTCAGCATGGCAAAACGTGATTACTACGACGTGCTTGGGGCTGTTAAAACTGCGGAATTTTCCGAGTTGAAGGTAGCCTATCGCCGCAAGGTGAAGGAATTACACCCAGATCAAAATCAGGATAATCCGAACGCTGAAGAGCAGTTCAAAGAGGTCAACGAAGCCTACGACATCCTGAAAGACCCAGAGAAGAAAGCAGCATACGACCGTTATGGCCATGCCGCCTTCGAAGGGGGAACAGGTGCTAGTGCGGGGGGTGGTTTCCGCCCGGGGCATGGCGATTTTGGCAGTGCGTTTTCGGATGTATTCGATGATTTGTTTGGCGGGTTTACGGGCGGCGGTGGCCGTCGAGCTGGGGAACGTGCAACGCGCGGATCGGACTTGCGCTATAATCTGGGGGTGACACTGGAAGAGGCTTACGTTGGTAAGCAGGCGACGATTTCTGTGCCAAGCTCTGTGGGCTGCGATACTTGCAACGGCACGGGTGCCGAGGGCGGTGCCGAGCCAACAACCTGCCCGACTTGTTCAGGTATGGGTAAAGTGCGCGCACAGCAAGGGTTTTTCACCGTTGAACGAGCTTGCCCGACGTGTTCGGGCCGCGGTCAGATAATTAAAAACCCTTGCGGCGAATGTGCGGGTGCGGGTCGTGTTCAGAAGGACCGCTCCCTAAACGTTAACATCCCTGCGGGCGTTGAAACTGGTACACGTATTCGTTTGGCTGCCGAGGGCGAGGCAGGTTTGCGGGGTGGCCCAACTGGCGATTTGTACATATTTATCGAAGTACAGCCGCATGAAATTTTCGAACGGGAAAACCAGAACCTGTTCTGTCAAATTCCTATCTCCATGGCTACGGCTGCAATTGGCGGTGAACTTGAAGCGCCAACTCTGGACGGTGGCCGTTCCCGCGTAAAAGTTCCGGCTGGTGTGCAGACTGGAAAACAGTTGCGGCTTCGTGGCAAAGGCATGCCATCATTACGCGGCGGCGGGGCTGGCGATTTGTATATTGAACTAGTCGTTGAAACACCTGTTAACCTGACTGCGCGGCAGAAAGAACTTCTTAAGGAATTTGAAGAGCTGAGCAGCGAGAACAATCCTGCATCCAGTCACTTTTTCAGCAAAGTCAAAAGTTTTTGGGAAGATGTGAAGGGTTAACTTCTTCGCAACTAATCTTGATAACAGATTAATAGGGACGACCTGACAGGGCCGTCCCTATTTCGTATCAGGCGTGAATTGCGCCGTCACCACATGCCAGTGC
>DFBD01000043.1:19240-19416 GCA_002367255.1 Rhodobacterales bacterium UBA3089
GCGCGACCGTTCCCCATGAAGTTGAACTTGCCGACTTTGTAGGCGCGCCCTTCGTCTTTCAACTGTTCTTCAGTTTTACCAACGGAGGCAACCTCGGGCGTGGTGTAAATCACCCCGGGAATGATGTTGTAGTTCACATGGCCTGCTTGACCCGCGATGGTTTCGGCAACTGCCAT
>DFBD01000043.1:19535-20293 GCA_002367255.1 Rhodobacterales bacterium UBA3089
GGTTTGCGACCCGTCGCGACCAATACCACATCCGCTTCGATGGTCGCCTCGGTATCGTTTTTCCGCAACTTATATGTAATTTTCGCCTTGGTTTTGGTGGTCTCGACGTTCTGAACCGCTGCACCCATCACAAACTTCAACCCCTGCTTTTTCAGGCTGCGCTGGAAAGTTTTGCAGATTTCGCCGTCCATACCTGGTGTGACTTGATCGAGGAACTCGATAACTGTGACCTCGGAGCCGAGGCGCGAGTATACGGAGCCCAGCTCCAACCCGATTACGCCCGCGCCGATGACGACCATTTTCTTGGGCACTTTGGGCAGGCTTAATGCGCCAGTCGAAGTTACCACAATTCTTTCATCGACTGTGACGCCGGGAAGGGAGGACGGCTCCGAACCTGTTGCAATTACTATATTTTTGGCGGTGTGTGTATCGTCGCCGACGGTTACTTCGCCTTTGCCGGTGATCTTTCCCCAGCCTTGGATGTAATCAACTTTGTTCTTCTTGAACAAGAATTCGATGCCGGCTGTATTGCCGTCAATCACATCCTGTTTGTAGTCCATCATTTTGCCCATATCGACCGACGGGCTTTTACCCATTAGGCCCATCTTGGTGAAGTTGGTTTGCGCCTCGTGCAAGGAATGCGAGGCGTGCAACAGGGCCTTTGACGGGATGCAGCCGACGTTCAGGCAGGTTCCGCCAAGTGCGCCGCGTCCCTCCACGCAGGCGGTTTTCAAGCCTAGCTGGGCGCAGCGGATTGC
>DFBD01000024.1 GCA_002367255.1 Rhodobacterales bacterium UBA3089
ATTATCATGGTGCATCCGGCCTATGATCAGGCCATCAAGGCCAGCCACGTGTTCAACCTTCTGGACGCACGTGGTGTGATTTCGGTCACCGAACGTCAAGCCTATATCGGGCGGGTGCGGGCGTTAACCAAATCCTGCGCCGATGCGTTTGTTCTGACAGCGGCGGGTGGGGCATGAACGGAAAAGTATTCGCAATTGGTTTCGTAGCCTTCGCCGTGATTTTCGGCGCGGGCCTCTATTATGCACTTGTTTATGCGTATTACGAAAAGGTTAACGATGTAACGGAGATTACGGTGCAGGGCCGCACGATAACCGTTGCGGATTACGAGGGCATTGACGCGACAAGTTCAGGCTTGAAGCTGCGTGGCTGCTTTACCGTAACCCCTGCGGATTTCGAGGGCTTGGCGCAAGGCGTCAATGCGATCCCGCTGTCCGCGCCCAAGTGGTTTAAGTGTTATGATGTCGGGGAACTCCAGGCGGACCTAAACGCAGGGCGGGCGGTGGCCTATCTTGCGGCGGAAAACGAAAACGACGGGATTGATCGTGTTGTAGCGGTTTATCCCGATGGGCGCGCCTATCAATGGCGTCAATTGAACGAAAAGTATCAGGAATAATCATGGCCGATCTTCTGCTTGAAATCTTCTCCGAGGAAATTCCCGCGCGTATGCAAAAGCGCGCTGCGGCGGATTTGAAGAAGCTTATTACCGAGGGCATGGTCGAGGCGGGGATTACATATGAATCTGCCGCCGCTTTCGCGACCCCGCGTCGGTTGTGTTTGAGTGTGGTTGGGGTTCTGGAAAAATCGCCGACATTGCGCGAAGAACGCAAAGGCCCGCGCGTGGATGCGCCCGAGCAGGCCATTGCTGGGTTCTTGCGCGGTGCCGGGCTGACCAAGGAAGACCTGACAGTTAAGGACGACAAAAAAGGCAAGTTTTACGTGGCCGTAATCGAAAAGCCGGGGCGTTTGGCAAGCGATGTGATTGCCGAGGTTGCCGAGGCAACGATCCGCAAATTCCCTTGGCCAAAGGCGATGCGTTGGGGGACTGGATCTTTGCGTTGGGTGCGGCCTATGCATTCGATTTTGAGTATTTTAAGCAAAGAAGAAGGGGCGGAAATCGTGCCCTTCAACATCGACGGGATTGTTTCTGGTGACACGACCGAGGGGCATCGGTTTATGGCGGGCGGCCGGTTTTCTGTGACCTCGTTCGAGGATTATGACGCGAAGTTGAAGGCGGCGGGCGTTATTTTGAACGCCGAAGACCGTGCTGAAACCATATGGGCGGATGCTGTGAATTTGGCCTTCGCGCAAGGGCTTGAGGTGGTTGAAGATGCCGGGTTGCTGGCCGAGGTGGCCGGGCTGGTCGAATGGCCTGTCGTGCTGATGGGCGACATTGCCGAGGATTTCATGGAGCTGCCGCCAGAGGTATTGCAAACCTCTATGCGTGAACATCAGAAGTTTTTCAGTGTACGCAATGCCAAGACAGGCCGGATCGAGAAATTTATTACTGTGGCCAACCGCGAGACGTCCGACAACGGTGCCACGATCTTGGCGGGGAACCAGAAGGTATTGTTTGCGCGGCTTTCGGACGCCAAGTTCTTCTGGGAAAACGATCTGCGTGTGTCCTTGGATGATATGGCCGCCAAGCTTGAAAATGTTACCTTTCACAATAAACTGGGCACGCAAGCCCAGCGGATTGGCCGTATCGCGGCATTGGCGCGTGAAATTGCGCCGATTGTTGGCGCGGATGCGGATTTGGCCGAACAGGCTGCGAAAATTGCCAAGGCGGACTTGTCGTCAGAAATGGTTTATGAATTCCCCGAACTGCAAGGCTTGATGGGCCGCTATTACGCGCAGGCGGCGGGTTTGCCACAAGAAGTCGCCAATGCTTGCGAGATGCATTACTCCCCGCTTGGGCCGTCCGATGATGTTCCAACCGAGCCGATTTCCATTGCTGTGGCACTGGCGGACAAGCTGGATATGTTGGCGGGGTTCTGGGGGATTGACGAAAAACCCACAGGTTCGAAAGACCCGTTTGCGCTGCGACGTGCCGTGCTTGGCATTATTCGCATCATTCTGGCAAACGATCTGCGCTTCCCGTTGGAACGGTTTATTGATCGCCAACTTCTGGAGGTTGAAATCCAGCTTGGTCTGGATACGGCCGAGGAAAAAGATGTGTATTTCCTGGAGCAGATGGTCGACCAGATTGCCCATCACGGGGTGTTCGGGGCCGCGTTCCGTGCGCTATTTGACAAGTTCGACAAAGAAGACAAACCGTTCGAGGTTGAAGAAGGTACGTGGTTGTTCCGCTTGCAAGCCAGCCTGCCTGAGACCAGCGACAGCCTTTTGGACTTCTTTTTTGACCGCCTGAAAGTGCATCTGAAATCCGAGGGGATCACCCATGATGTCATTGATGCCTGTCTTGCCATGCCGGGCCGTGATGATCTGACACTGCTGGTTAAGCGCGCCAACGCGTTGCAGGCGTTTGTGAACACCGATGACGGGGAAAACCTGTTGCAAGGGTACAAACGTGCCAACAACATTCTGGCGGCAGAAGAGAAGAAAGACGGCGTGTCTTATGAGGGCGAACCGGAAATCCAGTATGCGGAAAGCTTTGAGGAAAAAGCCTTGTTCACAGCACTGGATGAAGGGGAGGTGGCGATATCTGGCGCCATTGAAGCCGAAGATTTCGCGGCGGCGATGGCTGCGATGGCCAACCTTCGCGCCCCGATTGATGCGTTTTTCGAAAGTACACAGGTGAACGCGGAATCCCAGGTGGTGCGCCGCAATCGTCTGTGTCTGTTGAACCGCATCAGGGTTGTTATGCACAAGGTTGCGATATTTTCCGCCCTTAACGGGTAGGCTCGTAAGGTTCTAATTGCCAAACGCGAACGCATAGCTATGCTGCACTGCAAGATATGCAGGAGCTGTTATGAGCATTCGCCTAGATTCCGACACTGAAGTATTGGCCAACACCTTTGGCGCCCGTGGGGCGCGTTTGGCGTTGATGGTCAAGCTTGGCTTGCCAGTGCCCGATGGTGTCATTTTGTCGAAAGCAACGGTTCAGGCTATCGCGAATGGCGATGCGGTTCCCGAATTGCCCAAGGAATTGATGTCCGGTGGATTGTTATCTGTGCGCTCCAGCCCTGAGAACCTTGATTGGGGTGGGCCGAATGCGATATTGAATATCGGGGTTACGGATGAATTCGTTAAAGACCAAAGCCGCAAGATCGGCGTGCGCGGGGCGATGGACCTCTATCGTCGCTTTATCCAGAGTTACGCCGTTAGCGTCGAACATCTAGACCCGGAGTATTTCGAAAACCTCTATTACGATCAGCTGAAGTTGGCAGATGTGGACAGCGAGGAGGGGCTCTCGGACGCTGACCTGACCTCTATGTTGGCCAGCTGCAAAGCACTTTACGAAGAAGAGATCGGCGCGCCGTTTCCGCAAGACCCGACGGCGCAGTTGCACGGGGTGATACGTTCGATGGCGAAGGCCTGGAATGGGCCCACGGCGAAAATCCTGCGTCTGGCCAAAGGGGCGCCCGAAGATGCGGGGTTGTCTATTATGGTGCAAAAAATGGCGCTGGGCATCGGGGATCACAGCGGCTCCGGCTTCGTGCAGATGGTGGATGAAAAAACCGGCCATCCACGGCTGTGGGGGCGGTTCTTGCCGCAATCGCAAGGGCAAGACGCGTTGATGGGGCTGCGCACGCCACGTATGATTACCAAAGACGAACGAGAGGCCGCGGGGCAATCGGCCCCTTCACTTCAGGAAATCTCGCCCAAGGTCATCGATACGCTGAAGGCCATCGGGGTGAAAGCGGCGGCTGGCATGGGCGACGCGTACCAATTTGAATTTACCGTTGAAAATGGCGAGGTCTATCTTCTGGACGCCATGCCTGCCAAGCGTTCGGCCCGCGCGTCGTTGCGTATTGCCGTAGATTTGGCCGACCAAAAAGCCATCAGCCGGAACGAGGCGTTGTTGCGCATCGAGCCGCGCAATCTGGTCGAACATCTGCACCCGCAAATCGACCCACACGCAACCCGCGATGTTTTTGGAACAGGCCTGCCTGCCAGCCCGGGGGCGGCGACCGGTAAAATCGTGTTCTCGCCAGAGGCCGCGATGGCGTCCGAGGCACAAGAAGAACCGTGCATTCTGGTGCGGGTCGAGACATCGCCAGAGGATATTCGCGGTATGCATTCCGCAGCAGGTGTTTTGACCGTGCGCGGCGGAATGACCAGCCATGCGGCGGTGATTGCCCGTGGGTTGGGGTTGCCGTGCGTTGTGGGTGCGGGGGATTTGAAGCTCAATTTGCAAAAACGCATAATCACGACGCTGGGCGGTCAAGAATTCCGCGAGGGCGACGTGATTACAGTTGATGGCACACGCGGACAAGCCATCGTCGGGGCCCCAAAGATGATCCTACCGGAATTGGGGGGGGCGTTCCAGACCATCATGGAATGGTCGGATAAAGCCCGCACAATCGGAGTGCGCGCCAACGCTGACACACCGATGGACGCCCGTGTCGCGCGGGATTTCAAGGTAGACGGCATCGGCCTTTGCCGTACTGAACACATGTTCTTCGATGAGGATCGTATCACCGTGATGCGCGAAATGATCCTCGCGAATTCCGAGGCTGACCGCCGTGCCGCGCTTGATCGCTTGTTACCCATGCAACGCAGCGATTTTGTCGAACTGTTCGAAATCATGCGGGGCCTTCCGGTAACCATTCGCCTGCTTGACCCGCCATTGCACGAATTCCTGCCCCACAGTCGCGACGAAATGCAGGACTTGGCCGAAGCGATGGACCTGCCTGTCAGTCAGGTTATTACCCGCGCCGCGGAGCTGAAAGAATTCAACCCGATGCTGGGCAAGCGTGGTGTGCGCCTTGGTGTGACCATGCCCGAAATCTATGAAATGCAGGCCCGTGCGATATTCGAGGCAGCCGTCGAAGTCAGCAAAACATCTGGCGAAGATGTCATACCCGAGGTCATGATCCCGCTGGTTTCCGCCACCCGCGAGGTGGAACTGGTCAAGCAACGCGTTGATCGTATAGCCGAAGAAGTACGGAGCGAAAAAGGTGCAGGGCTGAAGTTCAAGCTGGGTGTTATGGTCGAAACCCCGCGTGCTGCACTCAGGGCAGGGGATCTGGCCGAAAGCAGCGCATTCCTTAGTTTTGGAACCAACGATCTGACCCAGATGACGTACGGCTTGTCGCGCGATGACGCAGGCCGTTTCATGCGCGATTATATCAACCTTGATGTCTACCACGAAGACCCGTTCCACACGCTTGATCTCGAGGGCGTCGGAGAGCTGTTATTGCTGGCCTCCAGACGGGGCCGCGAGGCCAACAGTGATCTGGTGTTGGGGCTGTGCGGGGAACACGGCGGGGATCCGGCCTCGGTACGGTTTTGTAAGCTGGCAGGGTTCGATTATGTGTCGTGCTCGCCATTTCGTGTGCCCATCGCGCGACTGTCTGCGGCACAGGCCAGCATTCTGGCGGAAAGCTAGAATCACGATAGGCGATTCGGGGCAAACGCCCCGCTTTGCCTCCAATCCTCTCGGACGTCTAAACTAGTTCGAATTATGCATGTTTTCTTATGCCGCGATGAATCCCATATAAAAAAGCCGATTCGCCTTGCTATTGAAACCAATCGCCCCATCTAAGAGAGCGACCTATGGTCCCGAAGTCCTGTTATTTCTGGACTCGCCGCAGATTCAGACTATTTATCAATTTCTGACTTTGTGGTGGGGTTAAGGTTTTTTCAGTAACCAATGGGTTGCTTGGGATATGAGGTGACCGATGGCCATAGTGACGAGTACACAGTTTTCGCGCGGCGCAAGCCGGGTGGGGGTTGGGACTCTGTCTGCTGTCGCGGGTATATTCTTTGCGTTTAGTGTGGCAAATGCCGAACTTCCGGACGCCGAAATTTCCCCTGACCCGAACCAGCAAGCCCTCGACCAGATCATGAGCATGATGATGCAGGAAAAAGCTGCGATCAGCGCCCTTAGTGCGGATCGTCTAGCTGAACTTGGCGGCCTGCGCGTGGCAAAACCTGAAGACACGGATACCCGCATGAGCTCGCTTTCGATCTTCGGGTTAAGCGTTGGGGGCGGGTCGCACGAAGATGCCGACTCGAGTGCGTTGGCGAGTGCGGCCCAAAGTGGACCTCAATCTGTTGATCTTGGCGCCCAGACCGCCAGCGGTTTCACGGTTGCGGTTCTGGACGCCATGCCAACCGCGACCGGTGACCGAAGTTGGCAATGCCTGACCGAAGCGCTTTACTTCGAAGCCCGCAGCGAAACCCTTGAAGGGCAGTTCGCGGTGGGCGAGGTGATCCTGAATCGTGTGGATTCGCGAAAGTTCCCGAACTCGGTTTGCGGCGTCGTCACCCAGGGTGCGCACCGCCTGCACGCCTGCCAGTTCTCGTATAACTGTGATGGTAAGGCCGAGCATTTTTCCGAAGCGCGTGCCTATGCACGGTCCGGCAAGCTGGCGAAGCTGCTGCTTGATGGTCGTGCGCGGGTCCTAACGGGCGGGGCGACATACTATCATACCAGCGCGGTTAACCCCGGTTGGTCGCGTAGTTTTACGAAAACGGCACAGATCGGGCGGCATATTTTTTATAACGCCGAAACCACTTCGTACTAGAAGTTAGCCCGCGAAATTCTGACTGGCGTAGATGTACCCGCATGTGGAATCGTCTGCGCGGAACCCAAAGGATGCTTCCATCCGGTCAAATCGCCGGTTTGTAAGGTTTTCGCGGTGCTTTGAAGAAGCCATCCAGCTGCGCACCAGTTCGCTCGCTAACGAGGCATAGCTGTGTTGGGGAACGGCTGCACCGGTATCGGAATAGGTAAACTGACACTGCCCGCGTGATGCTAGCGAGATGCTTTTACCGCCAAGAACATACAAGAAATTCTGTCCGATGTTCTCGCCAGCTGTGCGCATAGAAACGTTTGAGCTGCGCATGCGTTCTTTAAGGTTCCGGTATCCACGTACGTTCGATTTATGTGACAGGCTCTGTGCACCGGCCATATAGGTGCTGTGCACGGTGGCCGCATTCAGAAGGCCCGCGTCTGCGGCAAAAGGTGTTAACCCGCGCTGGCAACGCTCGATATTGGCGTAATAGCGAACGGATGCGCTGAATGTGGGCAGGTTCGGACTGTTAGGATTAATCGCACGCTGCGCCCCGGAAGGCAGACGGCCCTCGCAGGCGGCAAAAGCTGCCGTGGCGGAGAATAGCAAAGCGAAGGTAAACAGGAATCGTAGCGCGTGTTTCATGAGGTTTCCTAAATGCGTTTTGGGAAAAATCGAGCACTGGCTACTGTTCTTCAATACAGGAAGATTGCGGCTGGAATATGTCGCATTACACGAAAACTTGCAACGTGGGCTGTTAAAATAGGTAAATTTTCGCCTAATTCGACGCCTGTATGCGTAAATGCGTCGGTGGCGGACCTTGCCAGATAACGGCTATAATTCTATCACAGGCAAAAGCGAGGGGGTTTGCTTATGGATGAAACATCGATTGCATTTGAGTTGCCGCATGTGCGGGCGGCCGCAACTGGCGGGCCGGATCCGTTGGACCGGATTTCTGTGCGGGACTACCTGCGCGAAGTCGAAATCGGTGCATTTCAGGCCGAGCGCGGCGTAACCCAGCGCATTCGTTTTAATGTGGTGCTAGAGGTTGCGGGGACAACGGCGGCGCAAAGTGATGATGTGGACAAGGTGATTTCCTATGACACCATCGTCGAGGCAATCGAGTTGCAGCTTTCAACCGAGCGTATCAACCTGCTGGAAACCCTCGCCGAACGCATTGCAGAACGCTGCCTTGAAGACCGCCGCGTCGTGCGCGCCTTTGTGCGGATCGAGAAGCTGGACCGTATTCCGGGTACGTTGGGTATTGAAATAGTGCGGGCGCAAACTGGCGAGGATGCCCAGAAAATCCGCCCTGTTGAAGCTGTTGAAGTGGTGGATGAAACGCCGCATCCGTTGGTGGTGTATCTGTCGAACGAGGTGCTGCACGGCTCGCATTTGCCCGCATGGCTGGACGAGATTGCGGGGCATGATACGCCTGCGGTGATCTGTGTGGAGAAAACGCTTGAGGTTGCAGCACACGCGCGGCACCCCATGGCGGATCGCCGGATCGGGCTGTTGTCAATCGAACAAAACGCGTGGGTTCTGGCCGGCATGGACAAGCGGTGTGTCGTGGTGGACAGCCGCACCGAAATGGACTGGGCGATGAAGCATGGGCAGTTGTCCGTTTGGGCTCCGTCCAAGATCGTGCTGGATTCGGTTGAACAGCCGGAGGCCGACGCCGAAACGCCGGAAGCCTTGGCGATGTGGTTTGCGGAACAGTTCGCGGCCTCCAAGCTGGTGATCGTTGGCGGGCGCGGGGATTTACAATGTGACGGGCTTGAGATTTCGGTTTTGGAAGCGGATACGCCAGATATTTAGTCGATAAGAGGTTGAATACCTACGAAAAAAAGCCCTGCTTCGTTAAACCATTAAACTAGTTTAATGAGGCAGGGAATTTCGACCGCCCAAGTCGGTTCCCAGACGGAGCAAGCAAATGCCAACCATATATTTTCGACCGCTCGTTCAAAGTGACAGATGCAAGCCAAGCGGCGCTTTACCTGTGGCTGGCGGTCACCTGTGGTTCACGCACGTGGAACGAATTTCGCGAAACGCCTCGTCGGAAATTATTCCAGCGTCGGAAATTCCTGCGGCGGTTCTTACAAACCTGACCACCCCGCGTCCCCCGATCTGCGGGATTGATATGCGGAAACCCTCGATCATGGGAATCTTGAATGCGACGCCCGATAGTTTTTCCGATGGTGGGCAGCATTATGCATTTGACGATGCGGTTAGCGGTGCGCAGGCGCTGATTGCGGCGGGGGCTGACATGATTGACATCGG
This sequence comes from Rhodobacterales bacterium UBA3089, assembly GCA_002367255.1. Lineage (GTDB taxonomy): Bacteria > Pseudomonadota > Alphaproteobacteria > Rhodobacterales > Rhodobacteraceae > NORP23. Next base: position 8,923 of record DFBD01000024.1, read on the forward strand.
CGGAGAGTCCACGCGCCCCGGTGCGGATTTCGTGGATGCTGCGGAAGAAGCCCGCCGGACAACCCCCGTGATAGCAGCGTTGCGAGCGGCGGGCACTGACACACGGCTTTCAATCGACACGAGGAAGGCGAGCGTGGCGAGGGCCGCACTTGAAGCGGGAGCGGTGCTTTTTAACGATGTCACGGCGTTGTCGTATGACGCCGACAGTTTGGCCACGGCAGCCGACCTGAACGCCAGTGTTTGCATTATGCACGCGGCCGGTGACCCTAAAACCATGCAGGACAAGCCGGAATACGACAACGTGCTGCTGGATGTTTACGATTATCTTGAAGGGCGTATTCAGGCGTGCGAAGCGGCTGGTATTTTGCGTGCCAAAATCATGATCGACGTTGGCATCGGCTTTGGCAAAACCCAAGCCCACAACCTTGAACTGCTGCGTGGCATCGCCCTGTTTCACGGTCTTGGCTGCCCGATCCTTCTAGGTGTCTCGCGCAAACGATTCATCGGAACCATCGGCGGTGCGCCGAATGCCACCGAGCGCGTGGCCGGTTCTATCGCTGTTGGGTTGAATGCCTTAAACCAAGGGGTGCAGATGCTGCGGGTTCATGATATTGCTGAAACGAAACAGGCAATTGCGCTGAACGCGGCGCTTACGAATTAAGGTTAACACATTTATGGCACGTAAATACTTCGGCACAGACGGCATTCGCGGCGAGGCTAACACTTTCCCTATGACCGCCGAACTGGCGCTGCAACTAGGCATCGCAACGGGGCGGTATTTTCGCAAAACCACGGATAAGCCACGGGTTGTGATTGGCAAAGACACGCGGCGTTCGGGCTATATGCTGGAAAATGCGCTGAGCGCGGGGTTCAATTCCGTTGGCATGGATGTGTTGCGCCTTGGCCCTGTGCCGACACCGGCGGTGGGCATGTTGACGCGGTCTATGCGGGCAGACCTTGGGGTGATGATCTCGGCTTCGCACAACCCTTTCAAGGATAACGGCATCAAGTTCTTCGGGCCGGATGGTTTCAAACTGTCGGACGAAGCCGAGATAGCTATCGAGGATATGCTGGAAGATGGCGGGCTTAAGCTGGCAGAATCCGAAAATATCGGACGTGCAACGCAGATTGACGACGCGCGCGGGCGGTATCTGGAATTCGCAAAGACGACAATCCCGCGTCGCACGAAGCTGGACGGGCTGAAGATTGTCGTCGATTGTGCAAATGGCGCAGCTTATAAAGTAGCACCCGAGGCTTTGTGGGAACTCGGCGCCGA